>JACQDI010000470.1 GCA_016201195.1 Acidobacteriota bacterium
AGGCCTGCCGGGAAGGGGCGGACCTGATCCTGGTGTGCGGCGGCGATGGCACCGTCAACGAGGTGGTGAACGGCCTGGCGGGGACGCCGACGCCGCTCGCCGTGCTGCCCGCTGGAACCGCCAACGTCATGGCCGTCGAGACGGGCCTGCCGCTCGACCCGGTGCGCGCGGCCGCCCTGCTGCCGCAGCTCGAGCCCCGCCGTATCTCGCTGGGGCGCGTCACCGGGGAGACGTGGGCTGCCCGCTACTTCCTGTTGCTGTGCGGCGTGGGGCTGGATGCGCGGATCGTTTACAATCTAAATCTGCAGTGGAAATCCTATCTGGGGAAGCTGGCCTACTGGGCGGCCGGGCTGTCGCTGCTCGGCCGGCGCCTGGAAGCGTTTGAGGTCGCCATCGGTGAGGCGCGTCACGAGTGCACCTTCGCCCTCGCCGCCCGGGTTCGCGCCTACGGCGGCAACCTGCATATCGCCCGCCGCGCCCACCTGCTCCATCCGGATCTGGAAGTGGTGCTGTTTCCGTCCCGCTCCACCTTGCGTTACCTGGTCTACCTCGCTGCGGTTTCGACCGGCACGCTTCACCGGCTCTCTGACGTCACGTTTATCCGCACGCGGCGGATCGAGCTGCGGGCCGACGCCGGGGTGCCGGTCGAAGTGGACGGCGAATACGCCGGCCGCCTCCCGGCCACGGTGGAGATGGTCCCCGACGCACTGACCCTGCTGCTGCCGCCCTCCTACATCCGGGCCCCCATCGCAACCCATGGATAGCCTGACCCACACGCTGACCGCAGTGATGCTCTCGCGGGCGGGTTTGAATCGCGTGGAGCCCCAGGCCACGCTGGCGCTGGTCCTGGCTGCCAACGCTCCTGACATCGACATCGTGGCCCGGAGCTGGGGCTCTCTTACCTACTTGCATCACCATCGCGGCCTCAGCCACAGCCTGTTTGCGGTGCCGGCACTGGCCCTGGCGGTGGCCGGACTGGTCTGGCTGCTCAACCGGCGGGGCAGGGAAGGCTTCCGCTGGGGACGGGTGTACCTGGTGGCCGTGGCGGGCGTGGCCACGCATCCGTTGATCGACTTCACCAACGCTTACGGCGTGCGGCTGGCGCTGCCATTCTCGGCCACTTGGTATCGATGGGATATAGAATTCATCGTGGACATCTGGATCTGGGTGGTGTTCCTCGCTCTGCTCGCCGGCCCGGCCCTGGGCCGCCTGATCAGCGGCGAAATCGGGGCGCGGCCCGGCTCGGGGCGAAGCGCGGCCATTCTCGCCCTGCTGTTTCTGGCCGGCTGGTGGGGCGCCCGGGACCTGTTCCATCGCCGGGCGGTGGCCATACTCGAATCTCACGTCTACGGTTTCAATCCCGCTGCCGCGGCCGATGACGACACCACGGCCCGCCCTGCGGATGCCGTCCCGCCTTTGCGCGTGGTCGCACTTCCCAGCCCAACGAGCCTGTTCCAGTGGCGCGGGGTGGTCGAGACCGAGGGCTTCTACCAGGTCTTCGATTTCCACGTGCTGCGAGGCTTTGATCCCACCGCCGGGCGGATCCTCTACAAGCCCGAAAAAACACCGGCCCTGGAAGCGGCCCTGCAAACGCCCACCGCCCGGCGATTCGCCGAGTTCGTCCAGTACCCCTACGCCACCGTCGACCGCCGCGAAGACGGCTACCGGGTCCTGCTGCGGGACATGCGCTTCCCGTTCCGTTGCACGATCGACCTGGACCGGAACCTGCGGGTGGTCAGAGAGCACTATCAGTATTGAGTTTCACGCACAGACGCAAAGGCGTGAAACAGGGCTACCGGAAGCGCTGCGAGATCCAGTAGAAGAGCGCCACCAGGCAGGCGGCGCCGATTCCCACGGCGAGAGCATGCTGGCGGATCAGCGTCCAGGTTTGTTCGCCGTAACGTTGGGCGATCAGGGCGATGCCGAAGAAGCGCACTACGCGTGCGAACAGAATGGCCAGCACGAAGTGGGTCAGCCGCACGCGAAACACCCCGGCGGCGATGACGAACAACTTCATCGGCAGCGGGAGCGGGATCATGGCCGGCAGCACCAGGGTGAGCGCTTCGTACTTTTCGATCTGCCGGCGGATCGAGTTTACGCGCTCGGGCGACGTGCGCCGGGCCAGCGCCATTTCTCCAGCGCGCTGGGAGATGTAGTAAAGGAACAGGCAGCCGATCAGGGACCCCACCGTAGCCAGGGCTGCGTAGAACAACGCGCCGCCGGGGTTGCGCACGACCTGGGCGAACAGCAACACGTCCACCCCCTGCGGGACGGGAATGAGGCCGGAGTCGACCAGGGCCAGCAGGAACAGCCCGGGCGCCCCGAAAGGCAGGATATGTTGGGAAAGCCAACGGCCGATTTGTTTCACTAGGATGGATTCAACTTAGGGGCGCGGAGACTATCCCAGCAACTGCTTGGCGATCGTGCTCAACTGCATATTGCTGGTGCCTTCATAGATGGCGCCGATCTTGGCGTCGCGGTAGAGCTTTTCCACCGGGTAGTCCTTGGTAAAGCCGACGCCGCCATGGATCTCGACCGACTGCGAGGCGATGCGCTCGGCGGTCAGCGAGCTGAAATACTTGGCCATCGCCGCCTCGGTGACGAAGGGCTGCCCGGCGTCTTTCAGCCGCGCGGCGTTATACACCAGCAGCCGCGCCGCCTCGATGTCGGTGGCCATCCGCGCGAGCTGGAACTGGATGGCCTGGAACTCGGCGATCACCTTGCCGAATTGCTTGCGCTGTTTCGAGTAATCGAGGGCGTGCTGGAAGGCGCCCTCGGCCAGGCCGAGCATCTGCGCTCCGATGGCGATGCGTCCTTCGTTGAGCGTCTCGATGGCCACCTTGTAACCCTTGCCCACGTCGCCCAGCACGTTCTCGCGCGGCACGCGGCAGGCGTCGAGGATCAGCTCGCAGGTCGACGAGGCGCGGATCCCCAGCTTGTCCTCCTTCTTCCCCACGCGGAAACCGGAGAAGCCGCGCTCCACGAGGAACGCGGTGATGCCCCTGTGGCCGGCCGCCGGGTTGGCGTTGGCGAACAACACGAACAGGCCCGCCTCCTGGGCATTGGTGATCCACAGCTTCTGGCCGGTGAGCAGGAAATGATCGCCGTGGTCTTCGGCCCGCGTGGCCAGCGCGAAGGCGTCGCTGCCGGAGCCGGCCTCCGACAGCGCATAGGCGCCCACCATGTCGGCCGCGAGGCGAGGCAAATATCGCCGCTTCTGTTCGGGTGTCCCCCAGCGCAGGATGGCGTTGTTGACGATGGTGTTTTGTACGTCGACCACCACCCCCGCCGAGGGGTCGACCGACGAGAGCGCCTCCACCGCCAGCACCGCTTGAAAGAACGATCCCCCCTGGCCGCCGTATTCCTCGGGGATCTCAATCCCCATCAGCCCGAGCCAGAAGAACTCCTCGATGATCTCCGGGCGGAACTTGCCCTGTTCGTCCATCTCCCGCGACCAGGGGCGGACCTTGTCGATGGCAAACTTGCGCACCGTGTCGCGAAACAGCCGTTCTTCTTCGCTCAGTTGGGTCAGGGGAGTGGTTCCGCACTCTGCAATCTGCAATCGACTACCTCCTTAGGGGCTTCTTCGGGGGGCAGGTAGAAGAGAATCCGGCCGCAGACCTCGCAGGTCAGCACTTCGTCGTTGCTTCGCACCTTCTGATAGAAATGCAAGCGCAGGATCACGTTGCACGCCATGCACCGGCCGTCGCGCGCTACGGAAACAGCCACGCCCCCGCGGCTCTTCCGGATACGCTCGTAGATGTGCAGCGTCTTCGGCGTCACCCCCTGGGCGGCCGCCGCGCGACGCGCTTCGCCCTGGGCCAGCTCGGCCCGGTCAGCCGCGGTGCGCTGCTCGGCCGCCTTCTTCTCCTTCTCGACCTCAGCCATTTCCTGTTTGAGGGCCGTCTCGGCGCTCTTCACGTTCTGGTCGAGCGTCTCCGCCTCGGCCATGTAGTCCAGGATCTTGTCCTCGATCTTGCGAATCTCGGCCTGCCCGAACTCGATTTCGTGCTGAAACGCCCGGTACTGCTCGTTGGTCTTGGCCTCGTTCATCTGGTCGCGCAGCCGGGAGATCTTCCCGTCCACGACCTTGATGTCATCTTCCAGGCGTTTGCGCTCCTTCTGGTTGGCGGTCAGCGAGGCCCGGTCCACCTCCAGCTTCTTCTTGTGGCTCTCCAGCTTGCTTTCGATCTCGGCAATGTGCTTCGGTAGGTAGCTGATTTCCCGGGTGAGTTCGGCGATCCGATGGTCCAGGTCCTGAAGTTCTCGAACCAGACCGAGGTCAGGATGCATTCCGTGATTTTATCACAGGGGGCGACGTCTCAGAGTCCGGCCCAAGAGGGCGGCGGCAGCCGTGTCCAGTTCTTCCACCTGCAAGGCGCGGCAGCTCTGGTAGAGCACCAGCAGGCCCAGCGGAATCGTGATCGCCAGGTCGGCCAGCCTGGGCCCGAGGCCTTCCCCCAGCCAGTGGCGCAGGGCGTAGGTGCTGGCCGCGCAGACCGCCCCCATGGCCAGCGAAGCAGCGAGGATGCCGATCAGGCTGCGGCTCAGCCGCCGTCCCTCCAGCCGGCGGATCCGCCGCCGCAAAAAAATCATGAGCACCAAGAAGTTGATCGTAGCCACCAGGGAGGTGGAAAACGCGAGGCCGGCGTGCCCCCAATCGAGCACTCGGATGAAGGTCCAGTTCAGCACATAGTTGGTGATGATGGAGCCGACGCTGGCCAGCATCGGGACCCGCACCTCGTTGAGCGCGTAAAACGCCGGCGTGAGCACCTTGATCGCCGAGTAGCCGATCAGCCCCAGGGCGTAGGCGGCCAGCGCCAGCGCCGTCTGGTGCGTATCCACGGACGTGAACTGCCCGCGCTCGAACAGCACGCCGATCATTGGCTCGGCCAGCACCGCCAGCCCCACCGCCGAGGGAAACGAGAGCAGAAACACCAGCCCGAGCGAAGCGGCGAGGGTGCTGCGGAACTCCGGGATGTTGTTCTCCGCGGCGCTGCGGGCGATGGCCGGCAGCGTGGCCGAGGCGATGGCCACCCCGAACAGCCCCAGCGGCAGTTGCATGAACCGGAACGCGTAGCCCAGCCAGGACACCGGTCCGTTGGCTACTTGCCCGCTCGCGTCCAGAATCTGGGTGGCGAAGTTGCTGTTGACGACGACATTGATCTGCACAGCCGCGGTCCCAATCACCGCCGGCCCCATCAACCGGAAGATCTGCCGCACGCCGGGATCGCTCCAGCGCAGCTCGGGTGAGTAGCGCAGCCCCACCCGCCGCAGGCTCGGCCACTGCACGACATATTGCAGGATGCCGCCCACCAGCGTCCCAATGGCCATACCCACGATCGGAGAGAAGCCCAGCCGCGGGCCGAGCAGGTAGCCGCAGGTCAGTCCCACGCTGAGCGACCCCACATTGAAAAACGCCGAGGCCAGCGCCGGCACGCCGAACACCCCTTTGGCGTTCAACACTCCCATGGCCTTGGCCGCCAGCGCGATAAACACCAGAAACGGCATCATCACCCGGGTCAGGGTGACTGTGAGCTCCTTCTTGCCCGGCACCTGGGCGAACCCGGGGAACATCACATCCACCACCTGCGGCGCGAAGATCATCCCCAGCAGGCAGAGCAGGGCCAGCCCCGGTGCCAGGATGGTCGCCACGCGGTTCGACAGCTTGAAGGCCTCCCGGTCCCCCTTCGTCGTCATGTATTGGGAAAAGGTAGTGACGAAGGCCGCCGAGAGCGCTCCCTCGGCGAGCAGGTCCCGCATGAGGTTGGGGATGCGGAAGGCGGCCAGGAAGGCGTCGTAGACCAGACCGGCGCCGAAGAAGTGGGCGAACACCATCTCCCGCAGCAGGCCGGTGATGCGGCTCAAAAACACCGCCACGCTGACCACACCCGCCGAGCGGACGATGCGGGCCTGGCGGCTCTCGGCGGTAACGGGCGGTGGAGGTTCGACTGCCGGCAGAGGCAGCTCCGAATCCATAGTTCCCTTCACTGTAGCAGGTCGCGCCCCCTGGTCTCGGGGAGGAACTGGATGAGCGCCGCCCCGGCCAGGAAGAAGGCCGAGGTGACCGCCAGGGCGCTGCCCAGGCCGCCCCGGTCGGCGAGTGCTCCGACCAGGTACGGTGAAAACGCGCTCACCGCCCGCCCGGCGTTGTACGTGAAGCCCTGCGCCGCGCCCCGGATCGAAGTCGGGTAGAGCTCGGCCAGCATGGCCCCAAACAGGCTGAAGTAGCCCGAGCCGAAGAATCCCACCGCCGGCCCCAGCGCCAGCAGCGCGGCCTGGTTCTGCCCCATCCTCCCGTACACCGGCACCAGCGTGGCGGCGGCGAGCATGTAGAGCACGAAGGCCGGCCGCCGCCCGACGCGGTCGGCGATGAAACCGAACGAAACGTAGCCGAAAAACGCCCCGGCCTGCACGGGAATGATCCACGCGCTCGATTGCACGATGCTCATCCCTGCGCCGCCGCGCTCGACGGGCGTCGAGAGAAACCCCGGCAGCCAGGTGAACAGCCCCCAGTAGCCGAGCAATACGGCGGTGGTGAGGGCGGTGGCCACGGCCGTGATCCGGGCCAGCGGCGGCCGGAAGATCCCGCCCCAGGCCGGCCGGGTTTGCCTCTGCCAGATGGCCGGCTCGGGCACCTTGCGGCGCACGAAGAATGTGAGCAGCGCCGGCAGCGACCCCACGGCGAACAGCCACCGCCAGCCCCACCGCGGCAGCACCGCCGCCGTCACCAGCGCCGCCGTGATGTAACCCAACGCCCAGCCTGACTGCATCAGGCCCATCGCCTTGCCGCGGTGCTCCGACGGCCACGTCTCGGCTACCAGCACCGCCCCGGCCGACCACTCGCCGCCCAGCCCCAGACCGATCAGCGTTCGCCACGCCAGCAGTTCGGCAAAGGTGCGCGCCGTGGCCGTCCCCGCCGAGGCCAGCGAATAGATGAGGATTGTGATGGTCAGCGTGCGAGTCCGCCCGATGCGGTCGGCGGCCATGCCCGCCAGCGTCCCGCCGGCCGCCGACGCCACCAGCATGAACGACTGCAACGTCCCCGCCTGGGCATTGTCGAACCCGAAAACGGGCTTCAGCGTCGTCAGCGCGAAGGCGTAGAGCATTACGTCCATGCCGTCCAGCATGTAGCCGGCCCCGGCTGCGATCAGCGTGTTCCACTGGACGCGGGTGATGTGGCGGTACCACGCGGGAATTGACGATGGGGTCATTGACGATTGACGATTGCCAGATTACGTTAACACTTGGCGGTTGGTGGCGTCTCCCTTCTTATGCTGCACGATCTCCGCTACGCGACGCGGACTCTGCGCAGAAGCCCCGGCTTCACGCTGACCGTCGTGCTGACCTTGGCCCTGGGTGTGGGCGCGAACACCGCCATGTTCAGCGTGATCTACACCGTGATGCTGCGCCCGCTGCCGTATCCGGATCCTGGCCGCCTGGTGATGCTGTGGGAGCGCGACGCGCAGAAGGGCGTGGAGCAGGGCCTGGTCACGCCGGCCAATTTTGTGGACTGGCGCGCCCAGAGCCGCGCATTCGACGCCATGGGGTTCTCTCCCGCGTGGAGCGGCAGTCGCTGGTTCAACCTGGCGGGCAAGGACGGCAACGAGCGCGTTCGCGGGGCCTACGTGTCGTCAGGGTTCTTTGCGGCGATGGGGGTTCAGCCCGCCCTGGGACGCGGATTCGTCGCCGCGGAGGACGACCCCAAGAGTAACCCCGTCGCGGTGGTCAGCCACGGCCTGTGGCAGCGCCGTTTCGGCGCGGATCCCAAGGTCGTGTCGGGGCAATCCGTCGAGGTCGACAGTTACAACTCGCGCCGCTACACGATCGTGGGCGTGATGCCGCCCGGATTCCAGTTCCCCGAGCAGGCTGAGATTTGGCTGCCCGCCGGGTACATGGGAGTGAAGGTGCCGCCGCCCGGGTCTTCGGACCGCTGCTGCCCCTGGCTTCAGGTGGTGGCGCGCCTCAAGCCCGGCGTCACCCTCGACCAGGCCCGCTCGGAAATGAGCACCATCGCCAGGCGGATCACCGCGCAGTATCCCGGTGCGCGGTTCAGCTCCGAGGTGAAAGTGGTTCCTTTGCACGAGCAGCTTGTCGGGCCAGCCCGGCAAGCCCTGCTCGTTCTGCTCGGGGCTGTAGTCTTCGTGCTGCTGATTGCTTGCGCTAACGTGGCCAACCTGCTGCTCGCGCGCGCGGCCGCGCACCGACCGGAGCTCGAGATTCGCGCCGCGCTGGGGGCGGGCCGCGCCCGGCTTCTTCTCCACCTGCTGGCCGACAGCCTCCTTCTCGCACTCCTCGGTGGCGCTGCGGGCCTTGGGGTCGCCCTCGCTGCGTCCCGGTTTGTTCCGGCAGTAAACCTGAACCCCACGGTTCTGTTCTTCACTCTGGCCCTCTCGGTGGCGACCGCCCTCTTCTCCGGCTTGCTCCCGGCCCTGACCGCCACCCGTCCCCGCGTCTCCGTGTCGCCGCGTCCCCGCGTCTCCACCTCCCGCCTCCTGGTGGTTTCCGAAATGGCGCTGGCGTTGATGCTGCTTTCCGGCGCCGGGTTGCTGTTGCGGAGCTTCCTGAAATTGCAGGCGGTGGATCCGGGCTTTCGACCGCAG
>JACQDI010000487.1 GCA_016201195.1 Acidobacteriota bacterium
CGCAACATAGCGATCAGTCACTGGATGGCCCTTATACTCAGGGCCGCCAAGCTGTCTGCAGGCGACTTCACCGCTGCGCGAACGAGCGATTTCGTAGTAGGCATATGGGCCAGACACTGTCACCCACGCGTAGCCGTTCTTTCCCGACTCCGGCCATCGGAGGATGGCCCGGCGGTCGTGGAATTTCGGGCGAGCGGTGTGTGGGGTAGCCTTCCGAATCATGGTGGGGATGTCCTGCAAGCCGATGCTGGATGAAGGGAGAGGGAGGCCGTAGGCCGACCGAGTCCCGGCCGGCGCGCAGCCCCCGGCCGGCGCGCAGCCCCCGGCCGGCGCGCAGCCCCCGGCCGGCGCGCAGCCCCCGGCCGGCGCGCAGCCCCCGGCCGGCCGCCGTTGACATAGTGTTATCACCGTGCTAAAGTCCATGGGTGATAACACTATGCCAATAGGAATGCCCGCGATGCAGGAGATGCTCCACAACGTGAAAGGCGCCGTCCGGGACCCGCACATCGAAGCGCTCGATGGGAAGAAATCCGCATGAGCAAGGGAAACCCCTTCCTCGCTCTGCGCCTCTCGCCCGAGACCATCGAGCGCCTCCGCGAGATGTCCGTTCGCCAGGGGCGTCATGTGTCTGACGTGGCGCGGGAGGCACTGGCTACGGGGCTCCTGTCTGATCCGGCTGCGGCCTCCATCGCTGCGGCCGTCCGGCACGATACCCATCGTGTGGCGCAGCGCCGTTCCCGGTCGCGCAAGCCTTCGCGTATCCAGCGTGCATTGACCGCACTGGAAGACCTCCGCCAGTTGCTCGCGGAATACGTGGACTGGCAAGCGAGCCTCCCTGAGTTCGCCGAAGGCTCAGCGACAGGCGAGAAACTGGACGCTGCCGTCGAAGCGCTGGAAGTCGCCGTGGATGCCCTGGAACAACTGGACCTGCCTCGGGGCTACGGTCGGGACTGACCCGCAACCGTCCCGTAAAGATTCTCGGCGGGTCACGCCACCTTGGAGGAGGGGCGCGTACTCTCCGCTCGAGGCTGTGCGGAGAGGCGCCCACTGCGCCTCAGTTGCCCTTCCTGTGCCTGCGCCCCCTTCGCTGCCGCGGGCGCTGCAGCATGACGTTCCAGTGCCTCGCAGAGTTGTCGGAGGAGCTCGGCATCGCCGACGGTTCCGAAGGCTTGTTCCGCGCGCCACAGAGCCACGCCAGCCCATCGGACAAGTTGCTCGCCGTTCTGCCAGCGCTTCACTCGATGGGCGGTGGACTCGTGCTGCGAGAAGGTCGACTCGATTATGTTGGTGTTCGTCAGGCTCGCATTCAGGCCCACGGGAATTCCGAGGCGGGTGCAGGTGATCGTCTCACGCATTCCCTCGCGCAGGCTGGCGGCGACCCTGTCCTGACCACGAGCCTCCAGGCCTCGCGCGAGGAGTTCCAGGCGCGCCCGTCCCAGGGTGTCGCTGCTGCTCTTCCAGGCTTTCTCCAGGTCGCGTTCGACCGCGTCGCACTCGGCCTCGGACAGAGTGAGCTTGTCCAGAATGTTTCGCTTCTTGTGGCACCTGCACCGTTGCACAGCCACCTCCTGGCCGAACACCTCGCGAATCGCCCGGGCGATGCCCTTGCCGCCGTCGACCACGAATAGGAGCCCGCGCTCCGTGGACAGCCCGCGCTCGCGCAGGTATTCCAGGAACTCGCGGCAGAGGGTGGCATCTTCGGTGGAGCCCTGGCGCAACCCGAGGACCTTTTTCTCTCCCTTGTCGGTGAGGCCCACGGCGGCGACCGCAAAATACCTACCTTCCCCGATCCCGTCCAGCCAGACAACCAGGTAGCGCTCGCCGAGGTTGCGGGAGAGCAACTCCTTCACTTTCTGACTGGCGGCCGCGATAAACCGTCGCCCGACCGCCGACCTGGAGAGGCCACCACCCGCGATCGGATCGCTGCCCAGCGGCGCTGCGTCCTGCAAGACCTGGGCATGGTGTCTCTGGCTCACGCCCAGCACGCAGGCGGTCAGCGCGGCCTGGTTGAGGAACTCGGGATCTCGTGCCTCCAGATAGCTTTCGATGGGGCGCTCGCCGCCTTCAACCCCCACCACACGAGGACGCAGCACCCGCGTCTGCTGCCCGCCGAGGAACACGGTGCCGGCTTCATAGCCGTTACGGTAGCCGGTCCGCTCGGTGGAATGGGTCCCCTTCTGGCCCACGCCGCACTCGCGACAGGCATCCTCCTCCATCAACTCATCGAGGACGTTCTTCCCCGCTTGGTGGCTCAGCGCCAGTTGCCCGTCCTGGTAGAGTACCCGACGCAGGTCGTCCATGGTGCTTTTCTTCGCGTCGCGAATAGCTCGACGGCGCTCAGGGCGGGAGGCAGGAGGGGATGGGGTCTTGATGTCCGAAGTGGAACCACATTCAACCATTGAATAACCTCTTTCCGCTGCACCCCTGCGTTAAGAACATAGGGTGCAGCGTTGTTTTTTCAAGGCCGCGGTGCAGGGGCAGATGCGGCGACGGTGCGTTGCAGCACAGCGGCCAGGGAGCCCAGGACCTGCCAGCCCATCAGGCGTCGGGTGCGCCCAAGCCACACCATCAGACCCGTGGCCAATCCCTGGATACCGGCCTCTGTCGAGCCTCCCCACTGCAGGGCTCGCTTGAATGCCATTCCACATGTTCCCATTGATGTCAGCCGTTCCTTCAAGGGCTCGTCCACATCCAGCAAGTCCACGACAAGGCTCGCCTCCACGCTCCGAGCCAGTCGCTCGGCCGCGCCCGGTGCATTCCGCTCGAGGCGCTTCACCAGGTCTTGCAGCAAGGCGCGGCCTTCGTCCGACGGCAACGACCAGGCGCCAGTCAACTGAGCCTGCACCACTGCTCGCTCCGACTCCACCACGTGGGAGAGCACCTCATCGAGGACGCGATGCCGGCAGTGGGACAGTATTGCACGATGCCCCCACCCCCGCTCCACAGAAGCATCGAGAGTGCGGCTGCCAGACGTGACCACCAGGATGCCACTCGCCGAAGGTAAGCCGCGCGCGACGAGATCGGCAACAAGTTCGTCCGCGACGTTTGCATCCCGGACCGAGCCGGCCCGCAGAGCAATGACTCGCCGCACCCCATCGATACCAGCCCCCAGCGCGAGGCTCGCCCACGCCCCGCGAATCTCCTGAGAGCCCACCCAGATAACAGGACACCAGGCGGCTGAAAGGTCCCTGCCCTCCAGGAAGCTGTCTGCTGCCGGCAACCCCAGCGCACCCCGTAGTGGCCCTTTCGCTGGTGTCGGCCGTGACCGAGGACGCAAGGCGCCACCGACTGACGCTCGGATATCCTGGTGCGGTCCGACCCCGAGGACACCCTGCGCCACGTGCAGCAGCGTGGCGGCTGCGACGGCCTCATCCACAGGGCGGTTCTTACCATCAAGCGCCGCTGTCAGCAGCGCCTCCATCCCCTCACCGAGCAGGCAGAGCAGCTTGCCCTGATCGGCCAGGCGGCGCAATCCTCTACGCCATGTCTCCAGGGATTCGTTGACTCCGGCAGGTGCCCGCCGGGATGAACGCTTTCCAGATTTCCGGGCTCCGGACATGTGCGACCAGCTCCTCTCGAGCTGCCGGCACCGCCCGGTGCCGGCCATGATCGCTCACCCGAAATTCCACGACGCCCGGGCCAACCTCGTTTTCGTGCCAGCGCCTGCGGGCACGCTTCGTTCGCTCGCCAATCACGTATCTGCAAGCCC
>JACQDI010000488.1 GCA_016201195.1 Acidobacteriota bacterium
GCAGAAGACGCGTTGCAGGAGACGCTGCTCAGCGCCTACCAGCACATCGGCTCGTTTGAAGAGCGCTCCAGCCTGCGGACTTGGCTGACCCGGGTGTGCATCAACGCCGCGCTGACCCGCCTGCGCCGCAGCGGGCGGCATAAGGCAGCCTCGCTCGACGAACGGACAACCGAGGGGATCGACCAGAGCCCGCGCGAGATCCCCGACGGGCGGGAGAACCCCGAGCAGTCGTTGCGTGGCCTGGAGCTGCGCCGGCTGCTCGACTGCTACCTGGCCAAGCTCTCTCCGGCCCTGCGCCAGGTCTTTGTGTTGCGGGACCTGCAAGAATGCTCGGGTGAGGAAACCGCCGAGCTGCTGGGAATCACCGTGGCGGCGGTGAAGACGCGCCTTTCGCGGGCGCGCCAAGCGCTGCGGGCGTATTTGGAGCCGCACCTGTCAACCCGCCAAGCGCTGCGGGCGTATTTGGAGCCGCACCTGTCAACCCGCCGCGTCACCCTGGGCGCCACCCTGCGCCAGCCGCAGCCACAAAGCGGCCAGGTGCTCCGGAGCCAGTTGTTCCGCCCGCATCTGGGCTTCGGGCAGGCCGGCCAGTCGTTTTCGGCCGAATCGGCCTTCTAGGTTGTTGAGCAGCGTCTTGCGCTTGTGGTGAAAGCACAACTGCGCGAAGGCGAGAAAGGCCCGGCGGTCGCCGACGCCCCACCGCTCCAGGCACGGCTCGATCAGGAAGCGAACCAGGGCTGAAGTCACCTTGGGAGCCGGGCGGAAGGCCCCCGGCGGGACCGTGAACAGCAGCTCCGGCCGGCTGTGAGCCTGGCACAGGACGCTCAGATAGCCGAAGTCGCGCGAGCCGGGGGCAGCGCAAACCCGGGCGGCCACCTCTTTTTGCATCAACAATACAGATTCAGAGATTCGCTCCGCGGCGTCGAAGATGCGCCCCAGGATGGGCGAGGTGATGTAGTAGGGCAGATTGCCGGCTACCACCGCCCGGCCGGCGGTGCGGGCAGCGATGAGCGCGCCCAGATCCAGGTCCAGGACGTCGGCCCGCAGCACCTCCAGGCGCAGGTCGTCGCCGGGCTTGCGTTTGAGGGTGGCGGCCAGGCGCGGATCAATCTCGATGGCGAGCACCGCCCGGGCGCGGGCGAGCAGCCGCCGCGTGAGGGTTCCCGGGCCGGCGCCGATCTCGATCACCAGGTCCGATTCCGGCACCTGGCGGGCAATGCGGTCCAGGATGGAAGGGTTCTGCAGGAAGTGCTGGCCCAACGGCGCTCGGGGCACTAGCGTGGAAAACCGATTTCACGCAAAGACGCAAAGGACGCCAAGCACCCAAAGGTTTTCTTTGCGTCTTTGCGGTTCTTTGCGTCTTGGCGTGAAATGAATTTCACTACCCGCGAATGTTGATGCGCCGCAGGGATAGCAGGACCTTGCCCGAGGTCCGCTGGCCGAAGTAGGTGGCGGGCTCAAAAATGGTGGTCAACAGCACATCACCCAACTGGTAATCCATGTTCTTCTGAGAGGTCCCGTCGGACGTCGAGGCGTTCAGGACCTGGTAGCTGGAAACCTTGCCCTGCTCATCGATCCAGGCTTCCACGAGCAGATCGTCATAGACGGGGAGCATGGAAGCCTGCTTGAACCGGGGATCGGTGCTCAGCCCGGTCGGGACATCGTAGCTGCCGGTGAACCGCGTGAAGGAGACGGCCGGCATCAGCACGCCGAACAGGATCAGGGCGGTCAGCACACCGCCGGCCGCGGGCAAAGCGACCGGGCGCATCAGGTTGGCCAAGTGGACCTGCCAGCGCTCCCAGAAGCTGGGCCGCTGTTCGTCGCTCAGCCGCAGGCGGATGGCGGTGGACAGATCCACGGGCGGTTCCACAGCCGGCAGCTCGCGCAACGGAGAGCTCAGCCGGGCCTTGTATTCATACTGCTCGTGGCAGTCGTCGCAGACCAGCAGATGGCTCCGTACAGTGTCCGACTGCTCGGCGGCCAGCTCCTCGTCCAGGAAGGCTGCCAGGTTTTGACGTGCCGTAAAACAGGTCATAAAGCTCACTCTTCCACTGCTTGCAAGACACAGGGAGCCATCGCCCGGAGGGGGGCCGCTTGGGGCCTCAATGCCAGCAACCGGTGCTTCAGCGCCTCGCGCCCGCGCAATATGCGGGATTTGACGGTACCCAGGGAGACCTGCATCACCTCTGCGATCTCTTCGTAGCTCAAGCCCTCGATGTCGCGCAGCACCACGGTGACCCGAAAGCTCTCCTTTACCTGGGACAGAGCCGTCTCCACAGCCCGCATCCTCTCGTGCCGCAAGACCCGCTCGTACTGGGTCTCCTGTGTGTCGGCCAGAACGTCGGCCAGAGCGGGGCAGCCTTGCTCCCGCTCGTCGAGCGACGTCTCGTTCCGCCGGTGGCGAGAAAACCAGCGCCGCAGGTTGGAAGCCTCGTTCACCGCGATCCGGTAGATCCAGGTCTTCAAGCTGCACTCGGCGCGGAACTCGCCGATATTGCGGAAAACCTTCAGAAACACCTCCTGGGTCACATCCGGCGCATCGGCCGGATCCTCCAGCAGCCGGAACACGAAGTTATAAATGGGCCGCTGGTAGGTTGCCACTAAAAAGGCAAAAGCCCGGTCGGAGCCTGCTTGGAGCTCTTCGATCAGCTCCACGTCCTGCTCGGGGATTGCAAAACCGGCAACGATATCAGCCAATGCCGTGTCTCCGGTCCTTGAAGTAGAAAGCCTTATGGTTTCAACATATCAGCCGCGGGGGACGTTTGCAAGGGCCTCATCTTCCCCACAACTTTAGACACCAGCCGGGCTGCGAAAGTTCCCAGGGCCCGATCTGCTAATGTAGTCCCCTATGGCGCGGTTCCTGCTGGCCACCTTTCTTAGCGCATTTCTCCTGTTTCAGGTGCAGCCCCTGATGGGCAAGTACATCCTGCCGTGGTTCGGGGGCGGCCCAGGGGTGTGGACCGCGTGCATGTTGTTTTTTCAGGTCCTGCTGCTCGCCGGCTATGGCTACGCGCACGGGATCCGCATGCGGTTGAGCGGCCAGGCGCAGGGCGGCCTGCACCTGGGGCTGCTGGCGGTGTCGCTGCTATTTGTTCCAATCGCGGTACACAAGCCGCTCGGAGACGGCGACCCGACGCGCCAGATCCTGGGGGTGCTGGGGGCGGGGATCGGCGTGCCCTACTTGCTGCTCTCCTCGACCGGGCCGCTGTTGCAGAGCTGGTTCCACCTGAAGTTTCCGGACCGGTCGCCGTACCGGCTCTACGCCTTGTCAAACGCCGGGTCGCTGCTCGCCCTCCTCAGCTACCCGTTTGCGGTGGAGCCGGCGCTGACGCTGGGGTTTCAGGTGAAGCTGTGGTCGTGGAGCTACGCCGCGTTTGTCCTGTTTTGCGGCTGGTGCGCCGCCGAGGTAGTGCAGTCGCCGGCCGGCGCCGCCGCCGGCGGCGACGCTGCGGTTGGGAACGGGGCCGCTCCGCGTTGGCCGACGATCCTGCTCTGGCTGGGACTCGCCACCTGCGGCTCGGCGCTGCTGGTCGCAACCACCAACCAGATGTGCCGGGAGGTGGCGTCCGTGCCGTTCTTGTGGATCCTGCCGCTGGCGCTCTACCTGCTGACGTTCCTGATCGCGTTCGATCATGAGCGCTGGTATGACCGGCGGTGGTTCGCACTGCTCATAGGTGTGATGGTTCCTGCCTCCTGCGGGGTCCTGCCGGCCGGGGTCGCGCTGAAACTGTGGATCCACGTCGCCGTGTATGCGCTCACCCTGTTCGCCTGCTGCATGGCCTGCCACGGCGAGCTGGCGCGGTCGAAGCCTGACCCCCGGCATCTGACCTTGTTCTATGTGCTGGTCGCGGCGGGAGGAGCGCTGGGGGGCGTCTTCGTGGCCCTTGTGGCGCCCCGGATTTTTGCGCAGTACAGCGAGTTCCAGCTTGCCCTGGCCGCCTGCTCCGCCCTGACCCTGGCCGGCTGGCTGCGCAGCCCCTCCTGGGCGGAGTACCACGGCCGCCCCTACTGGGTGATGGGCCCCCTGGCCGGGCTGCTGGCGGGCTTCGCCGTGCCCTTGCTGGCGCTGGCTTTCAGCCGGGTTCCCGACACCGTGGCCACCTACCGGAATTTCTACGGGGTGCTGCGAATCCGCGAATACGACGAGGATTACGGCATGGAACGGGTCCTGACCCACGGCCGGATCATGCACGGCTTCCAGTACCTTGCCAGTGAAAAGCGTTCCTGGCCGACCTCCTATTACGGGGAGGAAAGCGGGGTGGGCCTGGCGTTGAAGCACTATCCCCGCCGCGGGATCAAGGTGGGGGGGATCGGCCTCGGCGTGGGTACCATCGCTGCGTATGGCCGTCCGGGAGACGTGGTGCGGTTCTATGAAATCAACCCCGACGTAGTGCGGATCGCGGGCAGCTTCTTCAGCTATTGCAAGGATTCGCGGGCGAAAATCGAGATGGTTCTCGGCGACGCGCGGATCCGCCTGGAGCAGGAGGCGGCGCGCGGCGAGTTGCAGGGCTTCGACGTGCTGGTGGTGGATGCCTTCACGAGCGACGCTATCCCCACCCACCTGCTGACCGTGGAATGCGTCGACCTGTACCGCAAGCACCTGAAGCCCGACGGGCTGCTGTTGTTTCACATCTCGAATCGGATGGTCGATTTAACGCCGGTGACGCGCGGGCTGGCGCAACGCTTCGGCTGGCCGGTCCTGTACCTCCACAACGAGGAAGACGAAGAAAAAGGCGTCAGCCAGTCGAGCTGGGCGTTGGTGACGAGCAACCAGGCGTTTCTCGAGACGCCGGAGATTCGCAAGGCGGCCGAGGAGTGGCCCACTCGACGGCCCCCTCTTCTGTGGACCGACGATTTCGCGAGCCTGTGGAGGGTGGTCAGATTCTGAGGAGAGAGGAGTGACGCCGGATCCGTTGGGGTATCGGGAGGCGCTGCTATTTGAGCAGCGGTTTTTTCCGCTGGGGTTTCCGCTGGTGCTCCGGACCAACTCCAAGGAAGTCGTGGACGCGGCGCGGGAGAGCTGGGGGGAGTTTGAGGCGGCATTTGAGATACCGGCGATCGAGTTGCGTGTGGTGGTGCGCGGGGATGAGGCGGAGGCGACGCGAGCGTTGCCCGAAGGGCCGGTGTTTCGAGCACAGGGAAATCTGCTGGCGTTGGTGTTGGGGACGGATAATTTTGCGGTGTGTGACCTGGAGCGAGGGTTCGGCTTTGCGATGCTGAGCCCGGGGGTGGCGCGCAACGGTCTGTTCGCCAGTTTTCATTTTCTGGACGCGATGGCCTACCTGTGCCTGTGCCACCGGTATCTGGCGCCGATTCATGGGGCTTGCGTCGCGCGTGATGGGAAGGGGATCCTGCTGGTGGGAGGACCGGGTGCGGGGAAAAGCTCTCTCGCCTGGGCTTGCGCGCGGGCGGGGCTGACGTTTGTCTCCGATGACGCGACGTGGTTGCTGCGGCGCGAGCCGGTGCTGCTCGGGCGGGCGCAGCGGATGCGCTTCCGGCCGGAGGCGCTCACGCTGCTTCCGGATCTGGCGGCGGCGCCGCGCATCGAGACCGTCATCGGGAAACACTCCTTCGAGATCCGAACGGCAGATGTGCCGAACCTGGCTACCGCTGCCCGGTGCCGGCCCGGTAAGGTGGTGTTCCTCAACCGCCAAGCCAGCGGGCCGGCGGAGTGCCGCCCGATTAGCG
>JACQDI010000136.1 GCA_016201195.1 Acidobacteriota bacterium
GGATTGCTAAGTGTCCCTTGCGGGATTCCTTCCAGTACGGGCGCGGCCGTGGTCGTCGCGCTGAAGCCGTCGGTGGAGGGGAGCCGCCATGCGTATCCCAGGATGCTCATAATGGGCACGGCGTAGCGCGCGTAGCCCACGCGGATCGCCGTCTTGTCGTTGGCTCGGATGGCGATGCCAAGGCGGGGAAGGAAATTTGCTTTGGGGGCGTTGTAAAGTCCCCGGTTGCCGTCGTCCGCATAGATCCAGGCGCCGTTGTAGACGGGTTGCTTGCCCGTGATCTTCGCCACGTCGGGCGGCATCGCCGGCGGGTTCTTCTGGAACTCCGGAATCGGGTTGGCCAAATCGAGATATCGCGCCAGCCGGTTTTCTCGTTCGGCGGGCGCCGTCTCGTATTCCCAGCGCAGGCCGAGGTTGAGGGTGATCCGGCGATTCAGCTTGAAATCGTCCTGGAAGAACAACCCGTATTGGTTCGCTCTTGGCTCCTTCGGGGATACGTAGTTCACCGACGTGCTGCTGTCGAGAGCGCCCAGCAGGAATGTGGCCCAGGGATGCCCCCTGAGAAGCGTGTTCGGCGCGATAAACGTATCGGCTGTCAGATTGGCGGTGAACGGAAACGTCCCGAGGTTCGGTAACTGCGCATACTCAAAAGCATGGCGGAAGGCCATTCCTGCCTTCAGGTAGTGGCGTCCGTGGTCGTGCGCGATGCTGCCCTGATACGAATACTTGCGCGGATGGTAAACCCAGTAGCTCGATTTCCCGAAGGAAGCTCCCGTGACGCTGATGTTCGGGTAATAGATGGCCGGCATGTCAGCCAGGAGCGGCTTGTACCAGGGATTGTTGGGCCAGTGCGCGGCCAGGCCCTGCTCGCCGATTTTGGCCCAAGACGAGTCGTAGTCGTCCTCGGAGTAGACCACACCCATTCGGAAGTTGATCACCGTGTGCGCGCTCAGCGTATAGACACTGTCAGCCACGGCGTTGAGCGAATCCATCAGGCCACCGTTGTCGGAAGTGGTCGCCGGGCTGTTGGCGTAGTTCGAGTTATCGAGCCGCGTCCGGATCACGCTGTAGCGGCCGAATAGCTTCCACTGGGGCGTGATATTCCAGTCCGTGCGGTTGGAGAAATTCCAGTAATCGATAAACCACGGATAGGCCTGTCTGTAGTTGTTGACACCCGTAAGATCGTCGCCGGGACCGTTCGGCTTCCAGATGTCGTTCAGGAACAGTCGGGAGGTCGAATCGATCCGCGACTCCGGAATCCGATTGCCGGCAAACGGCGTTCGCGTGGAGGTGTTCGCCGCCGAATTGAATTGGGTGGTGAGAGGGTCGTAGATTGCCCGCACGTCGCCCGCCTTCGTCAGCGACCGTGAAAAGTCGCCCTGGCGTTCCAGATCCGTGGGAAGCGTGATCACCTTGGTGTAAGGCTGGCGGTTCTTCCATTGTTCATAGCTGAAGAACGTGAACACCTTGTTCTTGACAATCGGGCCGCCGATGGCGCCTCCGCCCACGTGGTTTCGAACCATGTTCGGCGCGCGGGTGAACGCGTTGGAAACGGCGTTGAACGTCGGGTTGCGTCCGAAATAGTAGAGACTCCCGTGGTACTCGTTGGTGCCGGCCTTCATGCCGACGTTCATCACGCCGCCCGCTGAGAATCCCGATTCCGCGTCCACCGAGTTCTGCTGAACCGTAAACTCCTGGACTGCGTCCATGGGCGGGGAGTAGGAGCCGCGCGAGCCGACGCCGATCGGCGCGCCGTCAATCTGTACCTCATTCCGTCCGCTGGTCTGCCCGCCCACGTCCACTCCGGTCGTGGAAAGCTGATAGAACGGATTGCGTTTCGAAACGTCCGAATAACGGTTGACCACCGCCGGGTCGAGCAGTGCCAGCGTGAACGGATTCCGCGCCAGCACCGGCAGTTCTTTTAGCATCGTGCCATCGACGGTTTGGGAAAGCGTGGTGGTGCTGAATTGAATTTCGACAGCAGTATCGGAGACGGTAACGGTTTGGCTCACGTCTCCGATTCGTAAAGAAATGTTAATCGTAAGGTCGGAGCGAACGAGAACCTGGATGTTCTCCTTGACGAATTTCCCGAATCCGGGGCCATCGGCGGTCAAGGTATAGGTTCCCGGCTCGACGAAGTCGAATAGATATCGGCCGGACTCGTCCGTTGTCCGGACAGTCGCCGTCCTCGTGTTCGTGTTGAGAAGCGTGACGGTCGCCTGGGTGATCGCTGCGTTCGAAGGATCCGTAATCAGGCCTTGAACCCGGCCGCGATAATCCTGCGCCCATGCCAGGCACGCGATGAGCAGACCGAAGGGAAGGAGCAAACGAGTGATCCGATTCATTGTTAACCCCCGATCGCGCTGAACGGTGGTCACTTTATCACGGACTTACCACAAAGTGCAAGGTGTGCAAAGGTGTGTTGCCGCATGACCCGGGGACGCGGCGCGCGGCCGGCGCGTTTGCGGTAGAATCGGAGCCGACGCTGTGGTTATACAGAACTGGCCGAAGAAGGCAAAAGGAGGTTTGACCGATGCGTTCCCTTTTCTCCCGAAGAAAGCTGATGCAGGCAGCAGGAGCGACGGCTTTGGCGCCAGTCGCCCTGCCTGCTGCGACGGTGCAGTGGCCGCCCGAGCCCGGCGCCGGCGCCCCCAAGATCTGCCTGGGCGCCGGAGGCAATCTCGACGAGGCCGGCATGCGCCAGTTGAAGCAAGTTGGCGTGGACTACGTACTGATGGGGGGAGGCAGGATTCCCTGGCAGGAGGAGGACCTCCGGAACGTGCTGGAACGATTCAAAAAGGCCGGCATCACCGTTTGCAACATGATGATCGCCGGATTCAACAACACCATTTATGGACGGCCGGGCCGTGACGAGGAGATCGAAAAGGTCATCCAGTCCATCCGCGCGGCCGGCAAGGCTGGCCTGCCGGTGATCGAGTACAACTTTTATGCGCACCGCCTCATCGAGGGATATTACGAGGAAATCGGCAGGGCCGGCGCCGGCATGACTGCGTATAACTACGATAAGGTCAAGGATCTGCCGCCGCGTGAAGGCGTAGGGGTTCACAACCTGGACGAGTTGTGGGCCAACGTCACGTACTTTCTGAAAGCCGTAGTGCCGGAGGCGGCGAAGGCCGGCGTCCGCCTGGCTCTTCATCCGAGCGATCCGCCGGTGCCTCTGAGCCGCGGATCGGGACAGATCATGGCGACCGTCGCCGGGTGGAAGCGCCTGGTGGATATTGTCAAGAGCCCGTCTAACGGGATCACTTTCGATTGCGGCGTCACGCGCGAAATGGGCGAGGACCCGGTGGAAGTGGCGCGCTACTTCGGCTCCAGGGACTGCATCAATCACGTGCA
>JACQDI010000489.1 GCA_016201195.1 Acidobacteriota bacterium
GTTCCAGAACAGCGGCCCGTGCGCCGTCGGGATCAGAACGAAAAGGGCGCCCGCCAGCCAGGCCATCCGTGGATAGACGCGCAAGCGGCTCGCGAGCTGGTACAAAAGCCACGCATTGATCACGTGCACCAGCACCGCCAGCGCGTCGACCCAGCAGCTCAGCCAGAAAAGCTGGAAAATCGAATACAGCTTGTTCTGGAGCAGGGCCCGCAGGACCTCCCACAGAGGGTGCTGCCGATAGAACTGGAACTGAAACCAGTCGTCGAGGACAAACTCGGCGTCCCGCCAGTATAGCCAGTAGACCGACGCCAGCAGCAGATAAGAGAGCGGAACCACCCGGCGGCTCATCGTCGCTCGATCTTTTTGAACCAGTTGATGTGCCGGGCCAGGTCCTGGTAGCCCTCGCGCCGGTAAAGCGCGTTGGCGGTCTCGTTGTCGGTGAGCGATTCCAGGGTCACGTGGCTCGCGCCGCGGCCAAGAAAGTGCTCCTCCATGGCTCGCAGCAGCAGCAGCCCGTACCCCTTGCCCTGGGCCGCCGGATCGACGGCGAGGATGTCGATGTGCCCCAGGCCGATCGTCGCGTCCACCGTTCCACACCCGTAACCGAGGATCCGGCCTTCTTCTTCGAGCACCAGGATGGTCTGCTCGGCGAACGCCTTCTCCACGCGCCGCCGCCAGCGCTCCCGCCAGTCGTGCCCGTTGAGCGGCCCGAACCGGCGGTCGACCTCCTGTTGCCAGGTGATCGGCTCAAAGCTCGCGAGCGATACTTCCACCAATCCGGGAAGATCGCCGGCCATCGCGGGGCGGATGGGCATGCTACCTCACCACGATATTCACCAGTTTGTCGGGAACGGTGACCACCTTCACGACCTGCTTCCCATCCAGGTGCGCACGCACCTTCGGATCGGCCAGGGCGCGCCGCTCCAGCTCCTCCTTGGGAGTCTGCTTGGGCACGGTGAGCCGGCCGCGCAGCTTGCCGTTCACCTGCACCACCACCTCCGCCTCGTCTTCGGCGGCCAGCGCCGGGTCGAAGCTCGGCCACGGCACGCGCATTACCGGCCCCTGGCGTCCCAACTGCGCCCACAGCTCTTCGGCTGTGTATGGCGCGAAGGGCGCGAGCAGAAGCACCAGGGCCGGCAGCGTCTGCTCCATCACCGCGGCCGACACGTTCGCCTCCTGCTGGTACAACTCGTTCACCAGCTCCATGATCGCGGCCAGCGACGTGTTGAAGTGCCACCGCGTCTCGAAGTCTTCGGTGACTTTGCGGATCGTCTGGTGCAGCTTCCGCAGCACCTGCCGGTCGGCCGAGCCGTCGCCGGCCGGATGCTCCCGCGTGACGAAGCGAAACACCCGGGCCAGGAAGCGGTACATGCCCTCCACCCCGGCGTCGTTCCAGTCCAGGTCCTTCTCCGGCGGCGCCGCGAACAGCGAAAACAGCCGCGCCGTGTCGGCTCCGTACTTGTCGGCGATCGTCTCCGGCTCGACCACGTTGCCCAGGTTCTTGGACATCTTCGCCCCTTCCCGGATCACCATCCCTTGGGTGAAGAGGCGCTTTACCGGCTCATCGTTGGCGACCAGGCCCAGGTCGCGCATAACTTTGGTGAAGAACCGCGAGTAGATCAGGTGCAGAATCGCGTGCTCCACGCCGCCGATGTACTGGTCGATCGGGAACCAGTACCGGATCTTAGCCGGGTCAAACGGCTGCCGGTCGTTGCGCGGGTCGCAGTAGCGGTAGAAATACCAGGACGAATCGACGAAGGTGTCCATGGTGTCGGTCTCGCGCTCGGCCGCTACGCCACAGCGGGGACACTTCACGTGCAGGAACTCGGGCACCTGGCGCAGCGGCGATCCGCCCATGCCCGTAATCTCGATGTTGAGCGGCAGCAGCACCGGCAGTTGATCCTCCGGCACCGGGAGGGTCCCGCACTTCGGGCAATGCACGATGGGGATGGGCGTCCCCCAGTAGCGCTGCCGGGAGATGCCCCAGTCGCGGATGCGATACGTGATCGCCGCCTCGGCAAACCCGCGCTCGCGACCGTGGGCGGTCATGTTCCGCCGGGCCTCATCGCTCGGCAGGCCGGTAAACGGCCCCGAGTTGATCAGCACCCCGTCCTCGGTGAAGGCCAGGCCGGCGGAGGTCGCCTGGTCTTCGGTGGGCACCACAACGTGGCGGACGCGAATTCCGTACTTCTTGCAGAACTCGTAGTCCCGGTCGTCGTGGGCGGGAACGGCCATGATCGCCCCCGTGCCGTATTCCATCAGCACGAAGTTGGCGCTCCAGATCGGCAGCCGCTCGCCGTTGAACGGATTGATGGCAAACCGGTCGAGAAAGATGCCCTCCTTGACCAAGTCCGCCGGATCGCGTCCTTGTTGGGATTCGGCCAGTCGCCGGGCAGCGGCAGCCAGATCCGGGCGGCCGGCGGTCAGCTTCTCCATCAGAGGATGCTCGGGCGCCAGGATCACGCAGGTCGCCCCGCAGATGGTGTCGATGCGTGTGGTGAAGACGGTGATCGGCTCGCCGGAGTCGGCCACCCGGAAGTCGATGCGGGCGCCCTCGGAGCGGCCGATCCAGTTGCGCTGCATGGTCAGCACGCGCTCCGGCCAGCCTTCCTCGAGCTGCGCGATTGAATCGAGCAACTGGTCCGCGTAGGCAGTGATTTTGAGGAACCACTGCTCGAGCGCTCGCTGCTCGACCGGCGTGTCCTCGTGCCGCCAGCAGCAGCCGTCCACCACCTGTTCGTTCGCCAGCACTGTATTGCACTTGGGGCACCAGTTCACCCGGGCATGCTTGCGATAGGCCAGCCCCCGCTCCAGCATCTTCAGGAAGAACCACTGGTTCCAGCGGTAGTATTCCGGCTCGCAGGTCGCGAGCTCGCACGACCAGTCGTAGCTGAAACCGAAGCGCCGGTGCTGGCCCTTCATGTGGGCGATGTTGGAGAGCGTGTACTCGCGCGGCGGCCGCTTGTTCTTGATGGCCGCGTTTTCCGCAGGCAGGCCGAAGGCGTCCCAACCCATCGGGTGCAGCACCGAGTAACCCCGCATCCACTTGTAGCGGGCCAGCGCATCCCCGATCGCGTAGTTGCGGATGTGCCCCATGTGCAGGGTCCCGCTCGGGTAGGGCAGCATCTCGAGCAGGTAGTACTTCGGCCGCGACGGGTCCACGTCGGCGTGGAACAGGTCCGGCTGCTGCTCCCACCGGCTCTGCCACTTCTCCTCAATCGCTTTGTGGTCGTATTCCATAAACCTCTGTCTGGGGTTGGTCGTCTTCAAGACACTAGCTTAGCGAGTTTGGGCCAGCCTCTTCAATGCTCGCACGTTGCGCCGGTCGTCGCCGGGCTTGTCGATCGGGGTTTCCAGGATAAAGGCTTTCTCCCGCAAGCGCCGGTCGCCCAGGATCCGGCGGAACCCGTCGCGGCCGATGAAGCCCTTGCCGATGTGCTCGTGCCGGTCGAGACGCGAGCCGAATGGGGTGCGCGAATCATTGGCGTGGATCACCTTGACCGCGTCGGGGCCCAAAGCCTCCAGCAAGACCAGGAAGTCGAGCCCCGCCTCGAAGGCATGGGCCGTGTCCAGGCAGAAACCGATCGCCAGGTGGGCCCGCTCTTCCGCCAGCCGCCGCAGTTCCAGCAACTCGGCCGCCTCGCGCCCCAGCGTCGATCCCCCGCCGGCCGTGTTCTCGAGCAGCACCTCGAGCCGGTCGAGCGGCAGCCCCCGGGCGGCCTTAGTTA
>JACQDI010000490.1 GCA_016201195.1 Acidobacteriota bacterium
CGGGGGCCGGGATACTCCGGCAACAGGCCGCCGTCGAGAATCTCGTCCCACTTGCGGAAGTGCACCAGGGTCCGCATGCGCGCGAACCAGCCCTGGCGGTAGGCCGTGCGGGTGCTGGTCACCTGTTTGGCCTCGCGGGGATTCTCGCGGATGCTCAGCAGCTCGCCCGAAAGAGCGATCGCCTTTTCATACTCGCCGAGAAAGCAATAGCTCGTCACCAGGAAATGCACGTTATGGCCGTGGTGGCCGTTGGGGTAGAGCTGGTCGGCGGCCATCTCCTCGCGCTCCTTGCGGGCGGCCTGCTCGAAGGCGTTGGCGGCGTCGGCGAAGCGGTCGCTCTGCGCGTAGATGTGCCCGGGCATGTGCAGGGCGTGGGCAATCTCGGGAGCCAGCTCGGGGTAACGCTTGGAACTGGCCCAGGCGTCCTGGGGATGGGTAGAGCCTTCGAGAGCGTGGATCACGTAGTGGTGCGCGCCCGCGTGATCGGGGTCCTGCTTCAGGACCTCGTTCAGCAGCGCCACCGCTTCTTCGGTGCCCGGCCGCGGCTTTTTGTCAGGCGTGGTGTAGCCGGACATCAAGGCTAGGGCAAGGTACGACTTAGCCTCTACTTCCCGGGGATACTGGCGGAGCAGCTCACGGAGCGCGGCGATGTAGCCGGCGTCAGGATCCTGGGAGTCCTGGTTCCGCCGGGCGGCGATGGCGGCGATATAGAGTTTCTCGAGGGCCGTGGCGCGTCCACTCAACTGCTGAGCCTTCCGGGCCGCCTTGCGAGCGCGCTCGGGACCGGAGGGCCACTTCGGGTTCGAGGCCGGCTGGGCCTGCGGCGCCGGCCGGCGCGGCTTCTTTTCCCCATCGGTCAGTTGAAACGCGGGGCGATAATCCCCGGCGGCCACCATGGCAATGCCCCACTGCGGCATCGGCGCTTCCGGATCGATCTCGGCCGCTTGCAGGAAGGAACGCTCGGCCTCGCGCGCCCAGAACGAGTGCATCTGGGCCACGCCCTGGTTGAAGAATTCCTGCGCCTGGGGCGAGGCGGTGGTGATCGGCATTTGGATGCGCCCCTGGCCCGGCAGCAGCCTGGCCGGGAGCGACGGGCGCGCGTTCGACGGCGGCAGCGCGCACAAGTCATCGGAAGGCTTGGGCTGCTGAGCCGCCGAGAGCAGTAGGCAGTAAACAATAGGCAGTAGGCAGTGGCGGAGGCGCATGGCGCTTCGCTCCTTATGGGGTGTTCAGTATATTTTGTACCAGATCGCCCAGTTGTCGTGGGGTGAAATCGCTGCCGGGCAGGTTGGCGGCCAGCCGTCCCTGGCGGTCGATGAGAGCCGTGCGCAGGGAGTGTGTGATCTGGCCTTCATCGGGCCAGAAATCCACGCCGAACATCCCACAGACGCGGCGGATTTCCCTCATCGGGCCGGTCAGGAATCGCCAGCCGTCCGGGTTGGCTTTCCAACCGCGCCCATAGGCGGCCAGGACCTCGGGGCGATCGTATTGCGGGTCGAAGGTGACCGTCAGCAGCGTCAGGTCGCGTCCCACGCGGTCGCCGAAGCGTTCTTGCAATCGGGCGAAATTGTCAGAGAGCCGCGGACAGTAATCCGGCAGCGGGCAGCGGGTGTAGATGAAGGTGACGGCAACGACCTTGCCGGCGAACTGGGAGAGCTTGACCGGGCGCTGGCTCTGGTCGGTCAGCTCGAAGTCGGGAACCGGCTGGCCGAGGGCGACTGCATGGGATGGCTGCGGGGCTGGTGCCTGGGGGTCGGCTTCGAACTGCGCGCCGCCTTTCAGACGCACCCGCTCGGCCCACGATTCCGTGTTGTTGACCACGAGCTGGAATTCGATCCGCATGCCCGGCCGCAGCAGCTCGAGTGCCTTGGCGTCGCGAACTCGAAACGGCATGGCCATGGCGTCCATGTAGCCGGGGATCCGCTCGTGAGAAACCAGAAGCGTCTGGCGCTGCTTGTCCACTTGCAGGATCATCCCGGAAACGGGATAGCGGCGCGTGGCGCAGCCACCCAGGGATGCGGCAGCCAGTGCGAGCGCGACGAGTCTGATCCAGTTGGTCACAATATTCGATCTTAGCACCGGTAGCGCAAGCCTCAGCGCTCCCGTACCCTTGCAGGGCGGTACGCCCAGGGCTGTCCAGCTTGCCAGCCGTACTCCGGGCGAGGCCATCGAAGATAGCCGGCAGTTTTTACCGGGTACGCGTGTAGTCTTGACCGCGCGGCGCGGGGGCCGGGCAATCGTCCCGATTCCGCATCTGCTGGCAAACAAAAGGTTTGTCAAATCCGACAATTTGGTTATGAGAATGCAAGGGGTCGTGGCGCGTGCGGAGGTTGACCTCCCTCCGGTATCCGGAGGTAGATATCCCTCTGGAAGGCCCCGGCACCGGAAAAGAAGGTGCCGGGGTCGCTCGAGCGGCGTTCCGTCAAACCATACACGTCACCACAGCGAATTTCTGCGCGTCGGCATCCCCATAGAACTCCCGGGCCGCCGGAACTCCTCCAGCAACCATTCCACATCCGCGCGCTTCCAGCTCTGGGGATAAATGCCGAGCCAGACATCCGTCCCGCATCGAACCGAGCCTTCATCTCCTCCTCGAGATCCGTTCGACTCAGCTCGCTGGCGGTCTGGGCAACGGTTTCCACCGCAAAGTACCGTGCCGGTCCGTATGCTGCAAAGTCGTCCCGGAACTCTGTACCGCCCAAAACCGCATTGCCGGGTTCATATGGGCGAGGAAACCCGCTAACAATTGCGGCATGCGGCGTTGCCAATCCTGTCGCATGGCATCGGTGAGCACAATCGGCCGGCGTTCGTCCGTTTCGAATAGATCCGGAACTAAAGAAGGGTTGCCCAGAGCCTGTGTCAGCAGATCCGGCGAGACCTGCACAAAGCAGGCGATCATCGACATGACTTCGGTTAAGTTCAGCATCCGCCAAGGGGCCGAGGCCATGCGCCACGTTCCACGATCCGCCGGAGGCGCTACAATCAAACCAGATGATCGCCACACGCACCATTCGCGCCCCGCGGGGCACCCAGTTGACCTGCAAGGGCTGGCACCAGGAAGCGGCTTTGCGAATGCTCATGAACAACCTCGACCCCGAGGTGGCCGAGCGCCCCGAGGACTTGGTGGTCTATGGCGGGGCGGGGAAGGCGGCGCGGAACTGGGAGGCGTTTGAGGCCATCGTCGACCGCCTGCAGCGCCTCGAAAACGACGAGACGCTGCTCGTGCAATCAGGCAAGCCGGTGGGCGTCTTTCGCACGCACCCCCTGTCCCCGCGGGTGTTGATCGCCAACGCCAACCTGGTGGGGCACTGGTCCAACTGGGAAACGTTCAACCAGCTCGATCGCGCGGGCCTCACCATGTACGGGCAGATGACCGCTGGAAGCTGGATCTACATCGGCACGCAGGGCATCCTGCAGGGCACCTACGAGACCTTCGCCGCCGCGGCGCAGAAGCACTTCGGAGGGACCCTCGCCGGCAAGCTGGTGGTCTCCGGGGGCATGGGCGGCATGGGAGGCGCGCAGCCGCTCGCCGCCACCATGAACGGCGCGACGTTCCTGGGCGTGGAGGTCGATCCGGAGCGGATCAAGCGGCGGCTCAAAACCGGCTACTGCGACATCCTGGTCAACAGCCTGGACGAGGCCGTGCGGATCCTGCGCAGCGCCGTGCACGGCAAGGAAGCCGTCTCGGTGGGCCTGGCCGC
>JACQDI010000137.1 GCA_016201195.1 Acidobacteriota bacterium
CACGGGTCCGGGCCTCACCGGCGGTGCAGTCCGTTCAACCTTACAACCGTCCATCGATGGACGCTGAGTCCCGCTCCCCCCTCTTTTTTCCGCCATCTGCTCCATGGCGTATCCGAAGGAGCGGCAAGCCCCGTCTTCCAACGGGGCACAGTCACCAAACTACGGAGTGCGTTGGCCAACGCTCTAACTCCATCATAAGGGCGAGGGCCAAGGCCTACAGGGCGGGGAGGCTGCAAGTTATTGAAAAACGGGGAAAGAAAAGTTGAAAAATCCCGTGACTCACCCGGCCGCTTGCTGAAGCAGCGCTGCCAGTTCTTCGGTTGAGCGACGGGTGATGGTTTCGTTGATGGTGAGCAGGACCTTGCCTGATTCGGGTGCGCGCACGGTGACGCCGGCGGCGGCCAGCTTCTTTTGGAAAGTCTTGGGGTCGGTGGTGCGGATTTGGAGCACCACAATGTTGCTGCCGTTGGGGATGCGCTCGATGCGGAAGCGGTGGTCGGCACTGAGGCGGTGAAGCAGATCCTCGGAGGCGCGGACGGCGGCCTGGTACCTCTGGTAAAAGCCATGGTGGTAGTGCAGGGCGACGGCGGCGAAGGGCCAAACCTGGTTGAGGCCGCCGCCGAACATGCGGCGGGTGTGGTAGAGCGGATCGAGGAGCTTGCGGGGGCCGGCCAGGATGGCGCCGGAGGCGGCGTTGAAATACTTATAGAGCGAGACGTAGACCGTGTCGTATAAGGATGCGTACTCGGCCGGCGGCACGCGCGTATAGGCCGAGGCGAGGTAGAGGCGAGCGCCGTCGAGATGGAGGCGGATACCGCGTTCGCGCGCAAAAGCCGCGATGCGCTTCATCTCCGCGTAGTCGAACAACTCGCCGGATTTGCGGCGGACCGGGGATTCGATGGAGATCACCCCGACCGGCGCGGCGACACGGCCGCCTTCGGCGCGGCGGACGTGCTCCTGCACTTCATCCAGAGTGAAGGTGGCGCGGTCGGCGGCGAGCGGGACCAAGGTGAGCCCGCTCAGGGTCTGGGCGCAGTCGCCTTCGTCGTTGTAAAGATGACTCTCGCGCTGAACCAGCACCTTGCGATCATTGCCGGCGAGGAGGCGGACCGCCAGGTGATTGGCCAGCGTCCCGGTGGGAAGGAAAACGGCGCGCTCCTTGCCCAGGTCGGCGGCGAAGGTTTGCTCGAGCTCGGCCACAATGCCGTCGTTCGAGTAGGAGTCGGGCTTAATCTTGTCTTCCTCGGCGAGTTGGGCGAGCAAGCGCGAGTATTCGAGCGGCTTGAGGCTGAGGCCGTCGCCGGTGAAGTGGACGTGGCGGTCGGGGGGCGCGGTTTTGGATGGCACGGCGAGCAGGGCGCCGCTGGTAAGGACGGTTCTGCGGGAGATCATGAAGAAGATCGTAGCGCTACTCGTAGCGCAGCGCCACTACTGGGTCGAGCCGCGCCGCTTTGGAGGCGGGCCAGATGCCGAAGAACAGGCCGACGGCAGCGGAGACTACAACTCCCAGAGCGACCGCCCAGAGGGGCACCAGGGTGGGGAGCGAGGGGAAGATGAGGCGGACGGCGACGGCGATGGCCCAGCCGAAGAGGATTCCGAGCGCCCCGCCGATCAGGGTCAGCGTCACCGCCTCGATCAGGAACTGGACGGTGATGTCGCCGCGACGGGCGCCGATGGCCTTGCGCACACCGATCTCGCGGGTGCGCTCGGTCACCGACACGAGCATGATGTTCATCACTCCGATGCCGCCCACCAGCAGCCCGATGGAGCTCAGCACCGTCTCGATCCCAGCTCCTGGAATGTGTTGGCTCGCGGATGCCCGGTCTCGGGCAGATGGGCTTCGCCGGTCCCGTGCCCGCCCGGGTGGCATCGGTGTATGAAGACACCGCCAACCGGCGTGTGCTTGGAGGCACCTCACGGCGGTTCATCTTGCACCTGATTCCGATGTCCCGTCCGGAGGTGGTGATGTCGTCAGGCACTGCTGCGCTTTTCCACGCCGTGGACTTCTCTCTTGTGACCCAGCAGAATCCCGCTCGCGCCGGCGAAGTCTTGGTCGCACGTGCCACTGGACTCGGCCCAGTGCGCGCCCCGATCGATCCCGGGGAGCCGTTCCCGGCCGATCCCATTGCAGTCGTCAACTCGCCGATTGAGGCAACGGTCAATGGCGGCCCGGCGGATGTTATCAACCAGGTGGGGTGGCCTGGCACGAGAGACGTATATCGAATAGACTTCCGGGTTCCGGAAGGAACAGGCGCCGGTTTGGCAACCCTGCGGCTGACAGCAGCCTGGATTCCCGGACCACAAATGCAGTTTCCTGTCCGCTGACAGCAGGGTGGCAATGCGGCGCACTTGCGGATCTGCTCGAGCCCCGATCCGAGAGCCATTCCGGATCTGCCAGGATCAGGGCGCGATATTTCGACAGATCAAAGAGGTTCTGATCGAATATGATGTCGAACGGGATCTTGTGCTGGATCAGCACGTGTTCCATGAGCGTGGTTTCGAGGTGCGGCCCGAGGCTGTTGTAGGCCAGCGAGGAAAACGAACGCAGAATTGCCACGTCGGCCACGACGCGCGTCGCGGCGTAGCGCCAGTTGTGATCGAGATAGAAGCGAATGTATCGCTTCATGTCGTCGGGCATTTCGTAAGCGGTTAGCGGGGAGCCACCTCGAGACGGACGCAGAAACGAAATCCCTGTCCTGGTTAACACGCCCTGCCCCGTCGTCCTGGCGATACCAGATCGTCTGCGGGAAACTGGTACCTTCTTAGCTTGTGAGATTGCCGAACGGAGAGCACGCAATCGTAGAAATCGCAAAGCTCCGCGACTACTGCCTCAGCCCGACTCATCCTCACGGCCGCCACAAGGCGCGGGTGTTTGCGTCGGTTCTTGGCCTTGGCCCAGAGGATGCCCCGTTCTTGCGAGAGGAGCTCCTAAACGCGGCTCGCTCGGCAGAGGCGGTCTCGGGAGAAGCAGACGAGTTCGGCACCCGGTACCGGATCGACTTCGAGATTGCTCCAGGAGGCAAGCATGCAAGAGTCCGCAGCGCGTGGATCATTCCAAAGCACCAGCTACTTCCCAAGCTGACGAGTTGTTTTGTACTATTGGATTGAGGTGAAGCATGGCTGAGATCAGCTTGCTCTCAGTGGTGGCCCTGCTGCTGGACCTGCCCGAGCGAGGGCTGGTTCGCGGTCAAGTCGGGACAGTCGTCGAAACACTCGCGCCGGGTGTCTTCGAAGTTGAGTTCAGCGATGAGGAAGGGCGCACTTACGCCTCGCTTGCCCTCCGCGCTGAGCAACTCATGGCCCTTCATCATCAGCCACAGCGTCAGGCAGTCTAGCGCAGCAGTTTCTCCTTTTGCATTTCGTTTCTGCGTCCGTCTCGGGGAGCCACCCCAGTTGCGCTGTTTGCTGTTGCTGCTCTTTTGCTTCTTGAACTTGCCGGTTCGAGCGTTCGAGATGCCCCAGCGCGGATTCGAACTGGCCACTCAAGGGGCGGTTGTTGGTTCACATATTCGCTTTCGGGTACGCTGCCGTCCGGAGCGGACACATTGATGAACGATGCGTGACTACTCATTAGCTTGCGACCGGACGCCGCGCTCGGCGACGACCACTTGGCCGCGACCGAGATTCCACATCAACCTTTCACCCGAGCAGGTGATAAAAGGGAACCTCAGAGCAAATAGTAGACAACACGAGTAGAATGACGATAGCGAAAGGAGGCCCCATGAACAAGCGTGTATTGATTGCTACAGCGTTAGGGCTAGCGTTCGGTGTCTTAATCTGGTTTTTGGCTGCGTTCGCGGCGCCTAAGCCACTCCCCCGGTCTGCAATTGCAACAATCATTCTGGGGCGCGCGGTCTTGGGATTCGTTATCGGCAACAGTGCCTGGAGGATGAGCTGGTGGTGGCACGGGCTGCTGCTCGGGTTTATCGTTAG
>JACQDI010000493.1 GCA_016201195.1 Acidobacteriota bacterium
CCTGGTGCGAGGGTTTCAGGCGGCGGGCTTGCAGCCGCTCCATGGTAAGTCCTACCTCCAGCCGTTTACGGTTTCCACCGGGGCCACCCTCGGCAAGGGGAACCTGTTCGAGGTCCGCAACGGGGTGGAGACACAGGTCCTCCGGCCGGGCGAAGATTTTCTGCCGTTCGCTTTCTCCTCGCGCAGCACGGTGGCCGGCGGGGTGGTCTTCGCCGGATACGGCATCACTGCGCCGGAGTACAACTACGACGATTACACCCACCTCGACGTGAAGGAGAAGATCGTGCTCGTGCTGCGCCACGAGCCGCAGGAGTTGGACGAGAAGAGCGTCTTCCTGGGCAAGCAGTTCACGCGACACTCCGAGTTCATCAACAAGGCGATCAACGCCCGCAACCGCGGGGCGTGGGCCCTGCTGGTGGTCAATGACCGCGCGGCGCATCCCAACGAAGAGGACCTGCTCCTGAAATTCGGGCAGGTCCATGGACCGGAGGACGCGGGCATTCCGGTCTTGCAGGTGAAGGCGGCGCTGGCCGACGAATGGCTGGGCTATGCCGGCAAGTCGTTGGGCGCACTGCAGCAGGCGATCGACAAGACGCTGCAGCCGCAATCGGTGACCCTGCCGGGGTCGATCCATTTGAGCATCAAGGTCGATATCGAGCGCCAGATCGCGACCGTGAACAACGTAGTGGCGATGCTGCCCGGCGCCTCTGAGGAGCACATCATCATCGGGGCGCACTACGACCACCTGGGGCTGGGCGAGCACAACTCGCTGGCGCCCTCGATGGCCGGCCAGGTGCATCCCGGCGCCGATGACAACGCCTCCGGCGCCGCCGGGTTGCTGGAGCTGGCTCGCCTGTTCGCCGCCCACCGCGGCTCGCTCCAGCGGAGCGTGGTCTTCATCGCCTTCGCCGGTGAGGAGCTGGGACTGCTCGGTTCCGGTCACTACGTGAGTCACCCCTTGCTGCCCCTCGACAAGACGGTGGCCATGATCAACCTGGACATGATCGGGCGGGTGAAGAATTCCAATGAAGAATTCCAAACTCTATATCGGCGGCGTAGGCACGGGATCCACCCTGAAGGCGCTGGTCGAAGAGACCGTGAAGAAGTTTCCGTTCCAGGCCGATTACTCCGCCGGCGGCTACGACTCGAGCGACCATACCAGCTTTACCGCCAAGCAGGTGCCGGTGCTGTTCTTTTTTTCCGGCCTGCACAGCGACTACCACAAACCGTCGGACACTTGGGAGAAGATCGACGGACCGGTAACGGCGCAGGTGCTGGACCTGGTCTACGAGGTGGCCGAGAGACTGGATACGGGAAAAGAGCGGCCCCAGTTTGTACGGGTCGCCGATCCTCGCCCGGTGGGGAGCGCGAGCGCATCGGGCGCGGGCGGCTATGGGCCGTCATTCGGCTCCATTCCCGACTTCGGCCAGCAGGACAACGGGGTCCGATTCGCCGATGTGCGGGAAGGCTCGCCGGCGGCGAAGGCCGGTCTCAAGGCGGGCGACGTGCTGGTCGAGTTTGACGGCAAGCCTATCAAGAATCTCTACGATTTCACCTACGCGCTGCGCAGCAAGGCCGTGGGGGACCAGGTGGAGGTAAAATTTTTGCGGGATGGCAAGCCGCTGCAAGTCCGCGTGACCCTGGAACAGCGACGGTAGCTGCAGATTGTGGATCGTGGAACGTAGATCGTGGGCCCGGGCCGCTGTCCTATCTCCCAGCCGGGAACGATCTTCTCGACAATGCCGTAGTGGAGCAGCGTCTGCCCGATCATAGGAAACCTAGCTTCAGCTATTCTAAACCTGGATTGGCTCCAGTGATAACGCTACGCTAACGCCGGTCACCTGGCGTGAGGGTTTCCTGCCGGACTGCCGATACAATAGAGGAATCATGTCCGACCTTCCCCCAGCCGCGCCGAGGCCGTACCAGTTACCGCCCCTGATCCTGCACCCGTTCGCTGAGGCGGCCGGGGCTGTCCAGGCGCTCGAAGACGCAAGGGCGGCTGCGGAGATGATTTCCGACGGTCCTGAATCGAGCCGCGCGGAGGTGTTGCGCGAGCGGCTGCTCGACGGTCGCTATACCGAGCTGCGCATGCTGTTCTTTCTGGGCAAGGATGTGTTCCGCTGGCTCACCCAATGCCTGGATTTCGCGGCGCGTGCTCCCGAACTGCGGACCCGCGGTCTCGTCGAGCAGAGCTTTGCCGAATTTCTGATTACGGAAACCCCACCCGAGGTGATCTCCAAGCTGAGCCGCTGGGGCGTTACCGACTACAGCCGGATCTTCGCCCGCTCGATCGGGATCTACTTTCAGTTTCAGGATCCCCCGCCACGGCTGTTGCTGTCCGCCGAGTACCTCCGCGTCTACTACCGCTTTGCGGATTACGCCTACGCTTGCTGGAAGGACTCGGTCCCTTTTCCGGTCCTGTCCGGAAAGGAATTTGTTTTCTCCCTCTACGCCTCCGGCGAGTACTCCAAGCTGCTCGAAGAGCAGTGGAGCGGGTAGCGCAAAATAACCTGGTCCGCCTGCCCCACCGGCGCCGGGCTTACGCTCACCGGGGAACCCAGCAGGTTAGATCGATAGTGCAATACACTATCCCAATGCGATCTTTTATCCTGCTCGTGCTGGTGGCCGGAGTGCTCGGGGCGCAGCCTGCTGAGCGCGAGCTGC
>JACQDI010000505.1 GCA_016201195.1 Acidobacteriota bacterium
GGGATGCTCGCTGGCTCGCTCGAGGCTGGCCGCCAGGCGCAGCAAGTCCGCTTCATCCCCTAGCGCCGCCACGGAGGCAAGGCGGGGTTTGCCTTGGGTGAGAGTCCCGGTCTTGTCAACCACCAGTGTGTTGACCTTCTCGAGGATTTCCAGCGCCTCGGCATTCTTGATGAGTACACCGGCGGTGGCGCCTCGGCCGACGGCAACCATGATGGAGATGGGGGTGGCGAGTCCCAGGGCGCAAGGGCAGGCAATAATCAGCACGGCCACGGCGTTGACGATGGCGTTGGCCAGGCGCGGCTCGGGACCGGCCAGGAACCAGACGGCGAAGGTGACGACAGCGGTGAGCACCACGGCGGGCACGAAGTATTTCGCGACCACGTCGGCGAGGTGCTGGATGGGGGCGCGGCTACGCTGGGCTTCGCCGACCAGGTGGACAATCCTTGCGAGCAAGGTCTCGCTACCCACCCGCTCGGCCCGCATGAGGAAGCTGCCGCGGCCGTTTACCGTGGCTCCGGTGACGGGATCGCCGGGGCCCTTCTCGACCGGAACCGGCTCGCCGGTGACCATCGACTCGTCGATCGAGCTGGAGCCTTCGAGGATGCGGCCGTCCACGGGAACCTTCTCGCCGGGCCGCACGCGCAGCCGGTCGCCGGACTGAACGTGGTCGAGCGGTATGTCCTCCTCGACGCCGCCCGGGCGAATCACGCGCGCGGTCTTAGGGGCCAGGCCGAGCAGCGCCCGGATGGCTGCCGCCGTGCGGCTGCGGGCGCGCAGCTCGAGCACCTGCCCCATCAGCACCAGGGTCACGATCGCCGCCGCCACCTCGAAGTACACCGGGACTGCGCCATGGTGGCCGCCGGGAAACAGGCCAGGCGCTGCCGTGGCGATCACGCTGTAGATGTAGGCCGTGCCCGTGCCGGTAGCGATCAGAGTGAACATGTTGGGGCTGCGGTTAGAAATGGATTGCCAGCCGCGCTCGAAAAACGGCCATCCGCCCCAGAGGACTACGGGCGTCGCCAGCACCAGCTCGAGCCAGGCCGGTAGGTGAGTGAACCACATGGCAGCTACCAGCGGCGCTGTCAGAACCAGGCTGAGCCAGAAGCGCCGGCTCATCGTCGCCAGCTCAGGACTTTCGCCTCCGCCGGCCCGAGGCTCGAGGGCCATACCGCAGATCGGGCAGTAACCGGGGGTCTTACTAATCACCTCCGGGTGCATGGGGCAGACGTATTCGGCGGCGGCGATGGCTGGCGCGGGCGGCTTGGGCTGGCCTTCTTTCTGCGCGCGGAATTTCTCCAAGCAATGGCGCGAGCAGAAGTAATAGGTCTGGCCGCCATGCTCGTACTTTCCGGCGGCGGAGGCCGGGTCGACAAGCATTCCGCACACCGGATCCTTCACGGTCTTCCCGCTGGGGCCTTGAAGGATCGTCATAGAGATTATTCTAAGCTGTTCTGAAGTGTTAAAACTGCGTGCCGACCTCGCCGAAACGAGACTTTTGTGATGTGTCCGGGTTTTAATGATAGTGATGAGGATGGCAAGAGAGAACAGGAATTGGAAGCGGATTTGCATGTTGGCCGTCTGCGTTGCGGCCTTTCCAATGGCGTCGTGGGCCTACCGTGACGGGGCCGACCCATTCAAGACGGGCGGGCCGTTTCCCGGCGAGTTGGTGTGTACGGAGTGTCACAGCAACGGGAGCATCAATCGGCCGAACCAGGGGCCCGGGAGCGTCACGTTTTCGGTGAGCCCGTACAAGCCGGGCGAGAAACAGATCATCACGGTGACAGTGGCAGATCCCAACCAATCGCGGTGGGGTTTTGAGATTACGGCACGGCTGGCCAGCGACACCTCGAAAGGAGTAGGGAGCTTTCGGGCGATCGACGGTAACGCGCAGGTAATCTGTGACGACCCGATCAAGTTTCCAACCCCGCCGTGTCCGGTGGATAGGCCGCAGTTCGTCACCCACACGCTGCTCGGGACCCGGCGGGGTACGCGCAACGGCGCCAGCTTCGATGTGGAGTGGACCGCGCCGAGCACCAACGTGGGCAACATCATCTTCGCCGCCGCGGGAAATGCCGCCAACAACAGCGATACCCCGGAAGGCGACAACATCTACACCAAGCAGGTGACGATCTCGTTTGCGGGCGACAGCCCCGCGCCGACGATCAGTGCGGGCGGCGTGGTCGGCGCCGGGCTGAGCAGTCCGGCGGTGAAGCAGGTCTCGCCCGGCGGGATCATCAGCATCTTCGGCCAGAACTTTGCCCCGGCGGGCACCGTGAAACTGGTGGGTGGCTCCGACCTGGTGGACGGCAGGTTGCCAACGACTTTCGCGGGTCTCTGCGTGCAGGTGGGCAGCGACAAGGCGCGATTCTTCCACGTTTTCTCGGGGCAGCTCAACGTCCAGGTTCCCACCATCGCTGATCGGGGCAACGTGGCGGTCCAGGTGATTCAGAATTGCGGCCAGCCCAACGAAGTGCGAAGCAACACCGAAACGGTCACCATCCAGGCGGGGTCGCCGGAGTTCTTCTTCTTCAAGCAAAATGCGGACGGGAAGAATCCGATCGCAGCGATCAACGCGGTCACGTTCGGTTTGATCGGCGCTCCGGGCTTGCTTCCGGGCGTGACCTTTACACCGGCCAAGCCCGGCGACATCCTGGCTCTTTACAGCACCGGCCTGGGGGTAGTGAACCCGCCGGTGCAAGCCGGCGTGCTGCCGCCCGGGATTGCGTCGACCGTGGACGCGGTCACTGTGACGGTCGGCGGCTTGAATGCGGATGTGCTCTACGCTGGGGTGGCGCCGGGCCTGGCGGGGCTGTACCAGATCAATATCAAGGTTCCCGACGCTGTGCCGGACGGGGACTTGCCTGTAGCGGCGCGACTCGGAAGTTTCTCCACTCCGGCGGGTGCATTCATTACCGTAAAGAAGTAGAATTGAGTGGTCGTGCGGTCGTATGGGGTAATTGCGGCCGCCGCGGCGACGGTCCTGCTCGCCGCGGACGGGGTGCCCCGGCCCGAGGCCCCACGCGTCAACGTAGGCGGCATCGTCAATGCCGCCAGCAATCGTCCTGCGCCCGACAACTTCGTGTCTCCGGGCGCGATCATTTCCATCTACGGGACCGGCCTGGCGGACGAGACGCGCGAGGTTCGCGCCTCGGACCTCGACCACGGGCTGCTGCCGGAGAGCCTGGCCGGAGTGGCCGTGTTCTTCGGCACGGAGCCGGCGCCGCTTTTATATATATCACCACTGCAAATTAACGCCCAGGTGCCGGTCAGTCTCCATCCCGGGGAGTGGGAAGTGAGGGTGAGGCTGAAACAGTTGGAGGGCGGCGATCGCGTGGTAGTGCGGCCGTATTCACCGGGGTTGTTTGCGGTGGCCCGGCACACCGACGGCACGGTGGTCGACCGCAGCGCGCCGGCCCGTCCGGGGGAGTACATCCTGTTTTTCGGCACCGGGTACGGACCCACGCGACCGCAGTTGCTGAGCGGGGAACTGGCGCCGCCGGAGCCGGTTTGGATGACGGCGAGGGTGGAGGCGAAGATCGGCGACATCCTCCTCGCGCCCGAGGATGTCTACTATGGGGGCTTGGCCCCGGGCTTCGCCGGGCTGTACCAGTTCAACTTGCGGGTTCCGGCTTGCGCCCCCACCGGGGACCTGGAAGTACTGGTGAAGGTGGACGAGTATTGGTCACAGGCGGGGGTCCGGATACCGGTCGAACGGTGAGCTTCTTTGGCGAAACTTGCCGGGTTCCGCATGCATTGGTATAAGTGAGGGACGGTTTTGGGCTAAAATGAAGTCGAGGAGAGCTTTCATGAGAACTCCGCGTGGGATCGCATTGGCGCTGGTGGTGGCCTCCGGCTGCGCCTGGGCACAAACCGAAGATCCCAAGAAGGGATGGCCGGACGCGGCGCAGCCGGCGGCGCCCACTCGCGGCGCGGGTGATCCGTTTGTGGTGAAGGCGGGCACCAAAATCCCGCTGGCGCTGATCAGCAGCGTCAGCACCAAGAACGCGGCGCCGGGAGATCACGTCTACCTGGAGTCGGTGTTTCCGGTGGTGGTCGACGGGAAGATCATCATCCCGCCGGGCAGCTACGTATCGGGGACGGTGACGCAGACCAAGCGGCCCGGGCGGGTGAAGGGACGCGGGGAGATCTACATTCGCTTTGATTCGATGATACTGCCCAACGGGGTGACGCGCGATTTCCGGGCACGGGTGGGAGGCATCGATGGCCGCGCTTCCGAGGACCTGGACCGCAAGGAAGGCAAGATCACCAGCGAGGGGAATAAGGGCGGCGACGCGCGGAACGTAGGCGAAGCGACGGCCGGCGGAGCCACGGTCGGGGCCATTGCCGGGGCGGCGGCCGGCCATGCGGGGCTGGGGGTGGGGATCGGCGCGGCGGCTGGGGCTGCGGCGGGTCTTGCCGGCGTGCTGCTGTCGCGCGGTCCGGAGGCGATGCTCCCCAAGGGCACCCAGCTTGATATGCTGCTCGACCGCGATCTCAGCTTCACCGAGGCCGAGTTGAACTTCGGCAACGCTCCGCAGCGCATTGCCGTGGATACCGGCGGAGGGCCTGTTTCCCAGAAGGACCGCCGGAACGAGGTGCCCCGACTGGGGCGGCGCTATCCCTATTGATGGCGACGTGGAGACGCCGGGACCGAGGAACGCGGGGATCGGGAGCCCTGCGGAGTTTCTATCGGGTTCTTTCCCAGCACTTCGGGCCGCAGCATTGGTGGCCAGGGGACACCACCTTCGAGATCCTTGTTGGGGCCATCCTGACCCAGAATACGGCGTGGACCAACGTTGAGAAGGCGATCGCCAACCTGAAGCAGGCCGGGGCGCTGCGCGTGAGGGCGATGGGGGCTCTGGCGGAGGGCGAGCTCGCGGAGCTGATCCGGCCCTCGGGGTATTACAATCAAAAAGCCCAAAAACTGAAGGCGTTTCTCGACTATTTGCAGCGGCGGCACGGCGGATCGCTCCGGCGCATGTTCCGCGTGCCCACGCAGCAACTGCGCCAGGAGCTGCTGGCCATCCACGGCATCGGCGAGGAGACGGCGGACTCCATCCTGCTCTACGGCGGAAATCACCCGATCTTTGTGGTCGATGCCTATACGCGCCGGATTCTGGAGCGGCACCAGATGATTCCGGCGCCGGCCTCGTACCAGCAGATCCAGGAGGTGTTTCATCGGCAGGTGGCTCCCAGCGCTCCGGTATATAATGAGTTTCACGCGCTGCTGGTCCAGACAGGAAAGCAGCATTGCCTGAAGTCGGAGCCGCGGTGCGCGGGGTGCCCACTGGAGGGTTTCCCTCACCGGGTATAGCTGTCGTGGATCGCAAGAAACAGAAACAACGGTGGTACCTGCTGGGCCTGAGTCTGGCGCTGCTGGCCCTGATGACCATCGTGTTCTGGCAGACGTCGCTGTCGTTCGGCGAGTTCCGCCCCAACGACGTGCAGCAGACCCTGGTGCTGTGGGCCATCTCCACCCTGGTGTTTCTGGGGATGATCACGCTGGGGTTCACCCTGTTCCGCAACGTTGTCAAGCTGTACATCGAGCGGCGCGGGAACCGGCTGGGATCGCAGATCAAGACCAAGCTGGTGGCCGGAGCGCTGGCGCTGACCATCCTGCCGGTGGTGTTCCTGTTCTTCTTCTCCTTCCAGGTGCTGAACCGGACGCTGGACAAGTGGTTCAAGCAGCCGGTCGAGGAGTTGCAGAAGGATTCGCTGGCGATCAACGAGCGGCTGAAAGACGCCGCGCGGGACAAGGCGGAGACCCTCGCGGAATGGATCGCGTCACTGCCGGAAGTGAGTGACGCCCTCGAGAACAACCGGGACACGGCGGCGCTGCAGAACAGATTGCGGCAGTTCGTGCTGGCGCAGCCGCTTTCCTATATCGCGGTGGTGGACCGCGCGCCGCGCGCCGTTGTGGTTGAGCACGTCGCGTCAGCGGCGCTGGCGGGGATGTGGCGCCGAGTGCTGCCGCCGGAATCGGGAGCCGTCGCCGTGGGACCGGCGCCGGCCGGCGCTCCGGCCCACGACATCGTGTTCGCCTTTCGGCCGGTGAAAGGGGCCGGGTGGGTGGTCACCGGCTGGCAGATGCCGCTCAACCTCTATGCCCGGCAGCAGGCGGTGGAAGCGCGGTACCGGTCCTATCAGGAGCAGGCGCAGCAATGGCGGTTCATGCGCTATTTCTACGTGGGGATGCTGTCGCTGATCACCCTGTTCATCCTGTTTGTGGCCACCTGGATCGCCCTGTTTCTCTCCAAGCAGATCGTGGCGCCGATCGAGACGCTGGTGCAGGCCACGGCACAGGTGTCCAGCGGGCGGCTGGACTACCGGATTGAGACCCGGGCCATCGACGAGCTGGGCCTGCTGGTGCGGTCATTTAACCAGATGACCGAGCAGCTCGAGCACAGCCGGGACGAGCTGGACGCGCGGCGCCGCTACACGGAGGCGATTCTGGAGAGCATTCCCACCGGGGTGATTTCGCTTTCGGCGAGCGGGGAGATTCTACGGGTGAACCCGGCGCTGGGCAAGATCTTCACCCCGGAGCGGGCGGCGCCGGCGCGGTGGCTCGAGGATCTGTTCTCACCCGAGGACGCGGCGCAGGTGAAGCGGCTGATCCGGCGCGCGCAGCGGAGGGACCTGGCTACCGCAACGCTGGATCTGATTTCGGGCCGAGGAACCCAGCACTTGGCGATCACCGTTTCGGCGCTCGAGCAGGACGGGCGGTCGGAGAGGTCGGGCGTCCCCCGGGGATGCGTGATCGTGCTCGAGGATATGAGCGAGCTGCTGCGCGCCCAGAAGTCGGAGGCGTGGCAGGAGGTGGCGCGGCGGGTGGCCCACGAGATCAAGAACCCGCTCACGCCCATCGCGCTCTCGGCCGAACGCATCAGCCGGCTGCTCGACCGCTTCAGCCCCAACCAGGAGGTGCGCGCGCGCCTGGAGCTGGAACGGCTGCTCCACAACTGCACGGGCACTATCACCCGGGAGATCGAGACGCTGAAGACGCTGGTCGATGAGTTCTCGCAGTTCGCCCGCTTCCCCACGGCCCAGCCGGAGCCGGGTGATTTGAACGAGGTGGTGGAGACGGCGCTCGATACCTACAACGGGCGCTTAAGCGGGCTGCGCGTGTCGAAGCGGCTGGCCCCGGACCTGCCTGCCGTGGCTGTGGACGCGGA
>JACQDI010000138.1 GCA_016201195.1 Acidobacteriota bacterium
CAGCGTCTGACGCGCCTTGGAGAGATCACCGGCATTTTGGTAGGTCACCGCCATCACCAGAATGGCGCTGGTATTCTGCGGGTCCTGTTCGAGGATCTTCTCGGCTTCGCGGATGGCGCCGGCCGTATCACCCTGTTGCCGGAGGATGTCTGCGAGGTTCATGCGTGGCACGAAAAACAGCAGATCGCGCTCCGCCAGTTTCTTCAGCAATGCCTGGGCGGCTGCATAGTCCCCGTTGAAAAGGTGGTAGTTGCTCAACCAGATGGGCGCATCAATGTCGTTGGGATTGATCTGAAGAGCCCGTTCCTCCTCGGCTGGAACCAACTCCTTGCGTCCCTGGTAGAAGTAAAGGGCGGCCAGGGCGGAATGGGCGCGTCCAGAGTTGGGGTCATCCTGCAAAGCTCGCCGGATCTCTTCTTCTGCTTTGAAAAACCAGCTCGTGTCGTTGGAGAAGCCCTGGTCGAACATCAGCAGGTGGGTGAATCCGTACCAGGCGCGCGCTTCAGCGAAGTGAGGATCGATCTGGAGCGCCCGCTCGAACATCGGGCGCGCCCGCGTCATGTCGAACTGGGTCTTCATGAACAACATTGCCTTCTCGAAATATTCGTTTGCTTCGGGGATTTTCGAGGCCGGCCCACCGGTGCTGAGGCGGGGCCCAGAGGGCACCCCGGAGGGTGCCCCGGCTTTCTTTTCGCGCCGGCTCAGTGGCACGCCCACCGCCAGCACCACCAGCGGGACCAGCGCCCACAGCCAGCGCCGCCGCGAGGTCGTCGGCGCGGGACCGACCGGGACCGGCGCGGACTGCAAGGTTTCCAGAGAGGCGCGCACTTCGGCGGCGAGTTGGTAGCGCTGAGCCGGCTCCTTGGCCAGGCAGCGCTGGATCACGCCCCGCAGCCCGGCTGAGACCGAAGGCGGCAAGGGCGCTGGAGTCTCGCGCAGAATGGCGGAAGTGATCTCAAATCCGGTCTTGCCCTGGAAGGGAAGCTTGCCGCCGGCCATCTCGTAGAGCATCACCCCCAGGGACCAGAGGTCGGCGCGGGAATCGGCTCGCTCGCCGCGCAGCACCTCCGGGGGCATGTAGTGCAGGGTCCCGATCACCGAGCCGGCCTGTGTGAGCGATCCCTCGGTGCGCGTGGCGTCGGTCTCGGCTTGCGGCAGGCGCTTGGCCAGACCGAAATCGAGCACCTTGGCCCGGCCTTGCGGGGTGATGATCACATTGGAGGTTTTCAGGTCGCGGTGGACGATGCCGCGCTCGTGGGCGTGAGCCAGCGCATCGGCGATCTGGGTTCCGTAGCGCAGGACGGTTTCCGCGGGCAGGCCCTCGGCGGGGACCAGCGCGCTTAGCGGCCGGCCCGCGATGAACTCCATGGCGATATAGGCCCGGCCCTCCGCTTCGCCCACTTCGTAGATAGTGCAGATGTTGGGGTGGTTGAGGGCGGAGGCGGTGCGGGCCTCGCGAAGCAGACGCGCCCGGGCCATCTCATCGCCCGGCTGGTCTCCGCCGATCAGCTTGATGGCTACCGTCCGCTCCAGCCGCGTATCGCGCGCGCGGTAGACCACGCCCATCCCTCCAGCTCCAAGTTTTTCCAGAATCTGGTAATGGGCGAAGGTTTGGCCGGTCATGGTGGGGGAACGGTCGGCTACAGCTCCGATTCCGCCTCGGCTTCGTCGGCCGCCGCCGGCCCCCCGGACTGCCCTTCCTGGATGATCTGACGTGCCTGTTCGATTTCGGACGCCGCCACCCGAACCTCGACCTTGCCTACAGGTAGCTCGGTGACGTTCTCGCGCACCAGCACGCTGTCGATGCCGCTCGATTGCAGCAGGGCATGGATCGACTGCGCCTCCATCTCGGCAGAAATGCCCACCGCTTCAAACACATTCATGAGGGTTTCTTCGTCGTCTGCCCGCTTGTCTTTCATGGTTGCCTCTGAACCGATTATAATTCTCTTTAGGGGGCTATAGTGTCCGCTACACCTGAGGAAATCGCCGCCGAGGCGCGCCGGGTCCGCCGCCTGCAACTGATGATGGACCTGGTGGTGTCGGTCATCAGCCAGAACCCGGCCATGCCCATCGAGGAGGCCAGCGAACTGGTGGCCTCCGCCCGGCGGGCGGCGCTCACCATGTTTCCCGGAAAAGAACTGGCTTACGATCTGATCTACCGTCCCCGGTTTCAGAGGCTGATGGCCGAAAAGTATCGCATGCAGTAGCCCTTTTACCCCGCAGCGGCAGCCCTGCGGGCGCGACCGCTGCGGCGCTCAGTCTGAACCGGGATTCGCAGGCACTGGGGCAGAAAATGGAAGGGTGGCCGGGGGCCGGCGACCTCCACGGCGTGGGGCTCGAGCCGCTGCCGATAGTCGGCGGCGTCCTGGCGGTAAATCAAGTGGGCCAGTTCCAGCACCGCCGATCCAGCCTGAGTCGGACGCACCTCCACCCAACTTTCGAGCGGCTGGCAGATCTCGGCGATCTGGGCCGCCCAGGCCGGGGCGTTGCCCGGCTCTAAGATGTTGATCCGCAGGCCCATTTCGGCTTTCCCCTCGAGCCGTTCCAGGGCTGCCAGCAGTTCTGCGCCGCGCTCGGCCAGCAAATTCAGCACGGCGGCCTGGGTGCGGAAGCCGGCGCCAAAGCGGAGGGGCAGCACGGTGGCCCGCTTCCAGGCGGCGGCCAGGACCGCCCCGTGCTCCAGCATTAACTGCGGGCTGGAGCGGGTTCCGGGGGGCAGCGAACGGACCGCGGCCACCAATTCCTGGTAGCGAACAAACTCCAGGGGCGCTGCCTGGAGCGTGCGGTAGGCGAGATTCTCGATGGCCGGCTGGGAGCGCGCGATAAAGTAGCAATACAGCATGGGCGACCTGCCTGGTTTCTGGGAAACTCAGCCATCATAGACCGGCCTGGGACGGTTTGCAAGACCGGTGTTTGTACCGGTGTTTGTAGCGCATCAAGTCAGACGCTGCGGCTGCAATCCAAGCGCCGCCATTTGCCGCTGATCCCACTCCTCGATTGGATCGCGCCCGGCGATGTACGTGCGACTTGGATTCCGTACTGGATTACGCAGGCTCAGGATTTCGGAGCCAGACACCAGGATAGTGCTCTTATACCGCGGAATGTCGCTTAGGAAAAATGTCGAGCGGTAATGTCGAAGCACCATGGGTAGAGAGCCAAGTTTTCTCGACAGCCGCACGTAGTGTTCGGCCACCTCAGAGGGATCCAGCTTCTTCGGACGGTGGCAAACAGTGTAACTGTCATAGTCCCGGCTGATGGTTCCCGGCAGAAGCCGCTTCTCCGCCTCCACGTGCCGGAAGAAGGGCGTTTCCGGGTATGGGCAAACGATGCCCACAAAGGTAACCGCGCACCACCCTAAGTCGGCGATGTACTGCGGCAACTTCTCCAGGTACTCGTTGGTGTCGCCATCGGCGCCAACCAGCAGCCCGAATGAGAGCAGGATGCCGCTGGAGTACGCCAGCCGCATCACGCTATCCAACTCGGCCAGCTTGTTTTGCCGTTTGTTCATGGACGCAATGGACTCCGGGTTGAGCGATTCGAGCCCCGTGTATATGAAACGACAGCCGGCGCGGGCCATGAGCTTTACCAGCGAGGAGTCCCTGAGGATGTTAAAGGTCAGGGCACACCCCCAGATCTTATGCAGCGGGATAAGCGCCTCGCACAGTTCCCTCAAGTATTCCGGCGAGCCACCCAAATTGTTATCGAGGAACTTGAATGCATTGTCCATGACTCCGAACAGGTTCTTGTTCCACGTCATGTGATCGCGGATGTCCGAAATGACGTCCGGAATCGGCCGGTATCGGTATCTTTCATTCCCGGTGAGCACACAGAAATTGCACGCGAACGGGCAGCCGCGGGAGGCCTCAATTCCCGCCAGCTTCACCCTGGTCCGCTTGAAGTTAAGCAGGTTCCACCGGTACGGTCTGATGGAACACGGCCCAGGTGACGGCAGGTTGTAGACCCCTTTCAGCTTTTTGTGTTTGAAGTCCTCAATAATTGCCGGGACATTGGCTTCGGGCTCACCGATGGCGACGGCGTCGAAATGTTTCTGCGCGTCCTCTGGGAAGTAACTGGCGTGCCGCCCGCCCGCCACGGTGATCATACCGCGCTGCCGGAACAGCGTCGACAGAACCTTGGTGTGCTCATAGAAGGCGTGGAGGTAAGAAAAGAAGACGAGATCCCAATCGCGGTCCAGCGGGATGTCCTCTTCCTTCTCGTTGTAAATCTCGATGTCCACATCCTCGGGACAGAGGCCGGCAATCAACTCCGGTGCGGACGAGTGCTGGATGGTCCTTTCTTTTGCGGGAAGGCGGGTGGGGTGTGTGTAGGTTGCTATGATCGCGATCCGCATAAATTCACGCGCAACACGCGAAGTCCCTCCCGCGTCGCAAGAGAGTGTCGAACGGGTCACCCAGCAGGACGCGAGTATTATACTCTATCTATCGCTCCCGCGAATCATCTCCTATGGGGGTTCGCGCCCGTTCGCCCCCGTTCGCCCCCGTTCGCCCCCGCTTCGATTGCTTCTCATAGAACGTGAGTGATAACATCGAGCCGAGGAGCCCCTTCGTGAGTCGAGCTTCAGCCGATTTTAAG
>JACQDI010000506.1 GCA_016201195.1 Acidobacteriota bacterium
CCAGGTGCTCAAGACGCTCACCCCCCGCGAGGAAAAAGTGATCAAAATGCGCTTTGGCCTGGATGACGGCAACGAGCACACCCTGGAGGAACTCGGCCAGCGCTTCGCCGTCACCCGCGAGCGCATCCGCCAGATCGAGGCCAAAGCCCTGCGCAAGCTGCGTCACCCGAGCAGAAGCAGGCATCTGCGAGCGTTTGTGGATTCCTCGAGCCCCGATTGAGATTTGTGATTTTATGATTTGTGATTTGTTGATTGATTTGAAACCTGGCCGGCCGGGGTGGGTTTTAAATCATAAAATCACAAATCGTGAAATCACAAATCAATCGTACAGCACTCCCACCCTCCTCCGATAATCCTCGTAGACCCGCTCAAACAGCTCTCTGGACCTTTCCTCGCCCACGAAATAGCTGCTGGTGAGGACGAGCGGCGGTTGGCCGGCTTCGGTGAGCCGGTGGGCGATCTCGGCCTTCAGCGCGTTGACCACGGCGCAGGCGCCGAGACTCGAGCCGGGGGAGACGGGCGTGTCGAGGCCCGGAATCCGGACCATCGCGTCGCCAGCCGGGGAGCAGATGTCGATGGTCAGATCGCAGGCTTCATGCAGGCGCTGGCCCGAAGAATGGACGAGGCGCGCCGAGCGCGCGTTTGCAAGCGAGGTCACGGCGATGGTATTGATTCCGCGCTTGCGAAACCCGAGGGCCATGTCGACGGTGACCGCGCTCGACCCACGGGCCGAGAACAGGATCGCCGTGTCCCGCGCGTCGAGGGCGAAGTTGGAAAGAATCACCTCGGCCAGGCCCTCGACCTGCTCGAGGAACATGGCTTGGCGCTGGCCGTTCGCCCCCACCACCTGGTTGTGAAAGGTCAGCGACAACTCCACGATCGGATGGAACCCCGGAAAGCTACCGTAGCGCGGAAACATCTCTTCGACCGGGATGCGGGAGTGCCCCGACCCAAACAGGTGCACCAGCCGTCCCGCCAGGATCGAGGCCGCGCACCAATCAGCGGCGTGGCCGATGTTGTCAAGCTGGGTTTCGCCGATCCGGCGAAGGATGGCGGCGGAGAGGTCGAGGTATTGCGAAGCGTAGGCAGGCATAGCGATTTGCGATTTTATGATTTGTGATTTTGTGATTTGAAAACCTCCGACCGGGGCTTGGGGTTTCAATCACCAAATCACAAATCACACGATCTTACCGTCCTTCATGTGCACGATCCGGTGGGCGCAGAAGTCGGCGGCGTCGGGGTTGTGGGTGATCATCAGGGTGGTTTGGCCGAGCCGCCCGTTGAGGTCTTTGAGGACATCGAGCACCGCCTGGGAATTCGCCGTGTCGAGGTTGCCGGTGGGCTCGTCGGCGAGCAGGATCTTGGGATGGTTGGCCAGGGCGCGGGCGATGGCCACGCGCTGCTGCTCGCCGCCGGAGAGGGCGAAGGGCTTGTGGTGCAGACGGTCGCCGATGCCCAGCAGGCTGATGATGTTGTCAAACTGGAGGCGGTCGAAGTCGTTGTTGCCGGCGATGTCGCGCGCGATGCCGATGTTCTCGGCAGCGGTCAGGGTGGGCAGCAGGTTGAACTTCTGAAAAACGAATCCCACCGTCCGCTGGCGCATGCGCGTGCGCCCGGCATCGCTCATCTCCGCGAGATCCAGCCCGTCGATGCGGACGTGGCCGGAGGTCGGCGGCGTCAAGCCCCCGATGATGTGGAACAGCGTCGACTTGCCCGAGCCGGAGGGACCGACGATCGCCAGGAACTCCCCCGGCTCCACGGTCAGGCTCACCCCGCGCAGAGCAGGCACACGCACCCGGCCCAGGTGGTAGGTCTTGTGGAGGTCGGCGATGTCGATGATGAAGGGCATCATTCATACGCCAGCGCCGCGATCGGGTCCTGCCTAGCCGCCCGGACCGCCGGGTACAGCGCGCCCAGCATCGCGCCCCCGACCGCGATCAGGCCTGCGTAGAACCACCAGTCCCTGTGCAGCGACACAACCAGGATCGGGAACCGATGCTGGATTATGCCCTGGGCTCCGAAGCTGAACAGGATGCCCACGCCGATGCCCAGCAGCGCCAGCAGGAACGTCTCCCGGATCACGATGCCGATGATGTAGAACTGCGAGGCGCCCAGCGACTTGAGGATGCCGATCTCACGGGTACGCTCCAGAATCGCCGTGTACATCGACAGCATCACCACCAGGAAACCGATGGTCACCGCCAGCCCGATGATCACCCGGATGAACGTGCTCAGCCCGGCGATGTTGTTGATCGAGAACAGCGAGGTGAACTCGGCCATCGAAAAGATGTTGTAGCCCGGCAGCAGTGCCTTTAACTCGTCGATCACGGCCGGCGTCTCGTCGGGGTTTTTCAGCTTGATGTAGATCTGGCCCAGCTTGCCCCGCCAGCCGAGCAGATCCTGCATGGTCGTCAGGGGAATGAAGATGCGGGAGAGCTTGCCCGGTTCGACGATGCCCGCCACGCGAAACTGGCGGTTCCACAGCTCCATCGACTGGCCCACCTGGAGCTTCCGTTGCTCGGCCCACACCTGGTCGATCACCGCGTCGAACGGCTGCTCGAAAGGCCCGCCGGCGAGATACTTCAGCCCGCCGCTCATCCGCGAGAAAGCATCCATGTCGACGCCGGTGATGGTGGTCAGGTAATTGGTGAGCATGTAGACGGTGGTGCCGGTGGCCATCGACACGCGGGGCATGGAGGCGAACTTCTCGACCAGCTTCTCGCTCAGCTCGGCGGAGCTGAGGCCCATGGCGGCCTGGGTGGTGGAGGGGCGCACGATGATGTCGGCGCCCACGCCGCGGTTGCGCCGCGATGCCTCCTCGAGCAGCCCTTGCGAGAGCCCGACCACGGTCAGGATCAGGGTGATCTCCACCCCCACCGCGACCACGCTCAGCAACGTGCGGATCGGCCGGTGCAGCAGGTTTTGCAGGACGAGTCTATTGACCACCGGCTTTGCCTCCCGCCGCCGTGGCCGGCGTCTCGCCTACACGCTGAACCTTCACGCCGGGCGGCTGGGCAAGCTCGAATTTCTCCGGCCCAATCGGCTCGTTGAACGTGGACTTGCTGAATTCGATGCTCAGCTCGTATTCGTCCTTGGGCCGCGTGATGACCATCCGGTTGGGGAACACCACGCCGCCATGCCGCTCCCAGCCTGCGTAGCGCGCGTCGGTGACCACCTCTCCCTTTTGGTCAAACAGTTGCTGGCGCTGGATCTCGAGCGAGGCGCGGTCGAACCACACGTTCCGCGCGAGCTGCCAGCGGCCGGGGGCGTCCCGCTCGATCACGTGCAGGATGTAGGCCGGCGTCCCCCCCTCGCTCCAGTTTTCCACCACAGCCCGTTCCGTCTCGTTCGGCGGCCGGATTAGCAGGGCGTCCAGCAGATGTTCCGGGCGCAGGTTCTCCAGTTTGCGCGGCGAGGGCTGATCGATGCGGTTCTGGCCCACCAGGAACAGGTTCTTGCCAGGGAGATAGACGCGGAAGGTTCTGCCGTCGGAAACCATGTCAAACGCGGTGGTCCGCACCACCGGGTAGAGCCCGACCACCCGAATCCAGGCCGGCTTGCGGACCAGAATGTAGCCGCGCACATCCTTGTAGTCGGCGATCTCGCCTTTGCTGGCTGACAAAACCGAGGGCTCCAGATCCACAATGGCGTTGAGGGTTTCGATCGACTGGTACCGCTGGCGCAGCATCTCCGTCAACTGCTCCACCCCGGCGCTGAGCAGGGGAGCGTTGCGATGCGTCGCCCGTTCGAGCTTACGGTGGCGGACCAGGCATCCGGAAGACAGGGCCAGCGCCGCCGCGACCCAGATCCACACGACTCGGACAGGAATGCGAAACAATCCAGTAATAGGGAGCAATTCTTTATTATAGCGCGACCGCCTCGTTGCGGGCCCGCTCACTCCCGTCTCCTGGCTCCTGACTCCTGACTCCTGCGAAGCCTCCGCTCCGGGTCATGGGAGAATGATAGTACCGTGACCACTCCACCTCCGGGACAGCACGCCGCCGGCGGGCATACCAGCGATCGGCCGCCGGTTCCCGA
>JACQDI010000507.1 GCA_016201195.1 Acidobacteriota bacterium
ATCAGGCCGCTGCGGTCGACCACGAAGGCCGCGTCCCCGGCGCTATCGAGAAGCGAAAACAGCTCGTGTTCTTCCATCCACGCTTCGGAGGCGGATGCATCACACAAATGATGCCGCTGCTTCATTGTAGCCGAACCACGTTCACCTTATCCTGACTTCCGGATCGAAAGATCCAGAAAGAAGGGTGTGTTGCGGCTGTCTCCGGCGGCGGGTTATGCGATCCGCGCGGTGTTGTACATGGCTTCACAAACCCCTGACCGGCGATGTGAGGCCCAGGAGATTGCCCGGCACGAAGACATTCCGGTCCAGTTTTTGTGGAAGATTTTGCAGCTCCTGTGCCGGGGACGCTTGCTGCGATCCGTGCGAGGGACCGGCGGCGGCTACCAGCTCACGGTCTCGCCGGAGCAGATTCCCCTGATCGCCATCGTCGAGGCGGTTGGAGGCAGCACCGGCAAGGACGAATGCGTGTTGCGCTTCCAGCATTGTTCTTCCGAGAAGCCCTGCGCCTTGCATGAACGCTGGGCCGGCCTGAAGAGCCAGTTCTTCGAAATGCTGGAGAAGACGACGGTGGCGGATTTGGTGCGCGATTGCCAAAGGAAAAAGGGAGAGCCAGTATGAGGTGGATCCTTGCATTTCTGCTCGCGCTGGCCGTGGCGGTGTTGGTGGTCAGCCAGCGCCGGGCGCCGGCACGCCAGGGCTTTGTGCTGGAAGGAAAGGAATACGGCCGGGCCGGGCAGATCTTTCTCAAGCAATGCTCGGCCTGTCACGGGGCGGAAGGCTTTGGCGACGGTCCGGCGGCCTACCTGGCGCTTCCCCGGCCGCGCGACTTCAGCCAGGGGAAGTTCCTGCTGGTCACTACTGATAACCGCGTCCCCACCGATGAGGATCTGTTTGGCACCATCAGCCGGGGGATGCCCGGCTCGGCCATGCCTCCCTGGTCGCACCTCGCCGAGCAGGACCGCCGGGACCTGGTTCGCTACATCCGCGCTCTCACCCTGCGCGGCAAGATCCAACGCTTGATGGGCCTGAAGGGCGGCCCGGAAGCGGCCAGTCCCATGAAACCGAAGGCTGCCGAGGATACTGCCAAGTACGTGCTGGAAATCGGCGCGCCCCTGCAACTTCCCGCTCCCATGCCGGCGAGCGACGGGGTTGTGAAGCAGGGACGCCAGGTATATGACGCCTACTGCGCGAAGTGCCACGGCAAGGAGGGCCGCGGCGACGGCCAGCAGAAGATGGAAGACGATCTCGGCTTCCGCGCCTTTAAGCGAACGACCTCGCTTACCGCATTCTGGGCGGTATGCCTGGCTCGGCCATGCCCAACTCGGATTTCAAAGGCCCCAACGATCTGTGGGCCGTGGTTCATTTGGTGCGCTCGCTGGTCAAGCCGGGGGAGCAGGAACGCGTGGTCCAGCAGCGGCGGACGATCACCGCCAAACGCGTGAGCCAACTGCCGGGCAATTGGGACCAGGCGGAGCCCACCTATATTGCACTGATGCCTCTGTGGTGGCGCGACGACCGCGTGGAGGGAGTCGAGGTGCGCGCGGTTCACGACGGGCACAAGCTGGCCATCGAGCTCGCCTGGAAAGACCCCTGCACCATGGCCTGCAAGTCCACGTGGACCTTCTCCAGAGGGCAGGAGCTGATGTGGTGGAACAACGTGGAGACCAAGCCCTACGGAGGGTATCCGCAGTTCTGGGACGTCAAGCTGCTGCAAATGCTCCGCGAGGCCGACCCCGAAGGACAGAAGTGGAACGCCAAGGTCGCCGGCAAGCGCGACGCCGGCCCCTACGGCCGCTTCGACGGAAAGACGATCTTCGAAGCCGGCGCCACCCTCAAGGATCCGAAGGGGCCGCAGCGTGTCCTCGGCTATCTCCCCACCGACCAGGAGTGGACCGCGCCCAACATCTGCGAGGAAACGGTCGCCGGGCGCGTGCGCGGACCCAACGATTGGACCGAGTCCACCACGCTTCCCGAGCACAAGGTCTGGTGCTTCCATCTGGCCCGCATCTGCAACCATTGCACCTATCCCGGCTGTCTGGCCGCCTGCCCGCGCCAGGCAATCTACAAGCGCAAGGAAGACGGCATCGTGCTCATTGATCAGAGCCGCTGCCGCGGCTACCGCAAGTGCGTCGAGGCCTGTCCTTATAAAAAGGCGATGTACCAGCCGGCCACCCGGGTGAGTGAGAAGTGCGTGGCCTGCTACCCGCGCATTGAAGGCAAGGACGAGACGCTCACCCCGGACGGCGAGCCGCTCGAGACGCGTTGCATGTCGGCCTGCGTGGGCAAGATCCGCATGCAGGGGCTGATCCGCAAGACCAAGGATGGCCAGTGGGCCCACGAGCCCGAAAGCCCGCTCTACTTCATGATCCGGGAGCGGCGCGTGGCGCTGCCGCTCTACCCCCAGTTCGGCACCGAGCCCAACGGCTACTACATACCGCCGCGCTGGGTCCCCCGCGGCTACCTGGAGCAGATGTTCGGCCCCGGCGTGCAGCACGCCATCGAGCAGTACGTGTATCCCGACCGCGAGCTGCTGGCCGTGCTGCAACTATTCCGCGCCCAGCGCCAGATCCTGTTCAAGTTCAAGATCGAGAAAGGTCCCAAGGTGGCCGAGATCGAGGTCACGTTACCCAACGGCCAGTCGAAGAAGCTGGAGATTTTCAACGACACGGTGCTCGGCTACAACAAGTCGGGCAAGGAGGTCGTGCGCACGACGGTCGAAGAGCCGACCTTCGAGCGTCCGGCGCAGCACCTGAATTCAATTTAAACGGAGGCAGCCATGCAAACCTCTCCGGAACGAGTCACGGTCGACGAAGCGGTCAGCGTAGCCCGCAGCTACGTCTACTCTTTCCTGGCCGCCGCTCTCGCCGACCCCCTGCGGCCGCACTTCGAGCAGGCCCTCGACCGGCAGCTCCAGACATTCGCCGTCGCCGCCGCCGACCTGCTGGCCTCGGAAGCGCCGGAGATGGAGATCGGTCCCGGCGAGCGGCCGCCGCGCGGGCTCGACCTGTTGCCCATCGTCGAAGCCCTCGCCAAACCCCGCGAGGTCCTCGTGTGCGAGCACCAAGACCTGTTCGGCCTGCTCTTGGGCAAAACCGTCATCCCCTACGAGACCGAATACTGCCGCCAGACGCTGACCTTCTACCGCTCCCAGCAACTGGCCGACATCGCCGGCTTCTACGGAGCCTTCGGCCTGGAGTCTAATCGAGAGGTGCCCGAGCGGCAGGACCACATCTCGGTCGAGCTGGAGTTCATGGCTCACCTGATCCACAAGCAGCTCTTCGCGGCTGTCTCCGCTGACCCGGCCTGGCAGGAGAAAGCGGCGGTGTGCGCCGACGCGCAAAAAAAATTCTTCCACGCCCACCTGGCCTGGTGGGTTCCCGCTCTGGCTGAATTGATGCGACAGAACGCGCCCGGCGGCCTCTACGCCGCCGTCGCCGGAGCTCTCGCCGCGTTCATCCCCGCCGAGCGGGCGCTTTTCGACGTTCCGCCCAACCGCACGCTGGCCGAGCCGCTGCCCGAGCCCCAACCGGCCCAGGAAGACGCGAGCTGCGGCGCCACCGCGTGTGAATGAAGGAGACAACCATGCCTGCCACTTCCCTCATCGGAGAATTTCACGCCGACCACGCCAAGGTCGTCCAGGCCTTGCTGGATCTGCGCACCGCCATCGAAGCACGCCAGCCCGCCCGCGTCCGCGCGACGCTGGATGAGGCCAACCACCTCGTCGGCCCGCATTTCAAGTTTGAGGAGCTGCATCTGTACCCGATGCTGCGCGAGTTCGTCGGCGAGTCGGGCATGCTGCGCCTGCTCACCGAGCACGACGGCATCTTTCGCGCCGTCGCCGCCCTGGTGGGTCTGGCCGCCAAAGACGCCTGGACGGAATCCGACGCCCAAGCCGCGGCGGCCAACCTGGACCTGATCTGGGAGCACCCGGTCACTTGCGACGGTCTGTCTCTCTACATCGAGCGGCTGCCGGCCGATAC
>JACQDI010000139.1 GCA_016201195.1 Acidobacteriota bacterium
CCAGGGAGCGGGTGTAGAAGTCGAGCGCCTTTTCCGGCTGGCCCGATTTTTCGAGGGCTACCCCCAGGTGGTAGGCAGTCAGGCGGCGGTCCGGGGCGAGCGTGTAGGCTCGCTGCAGCTCGTCCAGGGCGTCGGCGAAGCGGCCGGCTTCGAGCAACCTTACACCCAGGGCGTCCCGCAGCGCGGCCTCGGCGGGCGCGGGGTTTTTGCCGGCCAGAAGCTCGCGGAGGTCGCCGCGCACCAGCAGCGCCGCGCGCCCCAGGTCCAGGGGGACATCCCCCAACACCTCGGCCGGATTGCGGCGCAGGTCGGCCAGCGAGACGGTCTTCGAGGTATTGGCCGAGGTGCGCACCTTCACCTGGTCGTTCGCGTCCACCGAAAGGACCCGGGCAAACGCGGCCGCTGCCTTTTCCAGGTTTCCGGTTTGCCAGTAGAGCGTCCCCAGCCGCAGGGCGACCACCGGCTCGTAGGGCTGGTATTCGAGCATTTTGCGGTACTGCTGCTCGGCCCGCCGGTAGTCGCGCAGGGTCAGGTAGTAGTGGGCCGATTCCTGGGCGAGCAGGCTGCGCTCGACGCCGGCGGCCTCGGCCTTGCCCAGGTACTTCTGCGCCTGCTCGGGACGGTGGAGCGCGTTGAGATTGCAGGCCATGTCGATGTACACCGTGCCGCGCTCGTAAGTGTATTTCTCATGGGTGGCAGCGGCCTCCTCGGCCTCCTCGAGGCGGCCCAGGATGGCCAGCGTGGCCGCCAGGTTGCGGTAGGCGTAGGGATCCTGGGGGCTGATCTCGATTTGCCGCTGGAACATATCGACGGCTTGCTGGTAGCGGCCCTGCTCGCGGTAGACGAAGCCGAGGTGGTTGTAGGCCCAGCGGTGTTGCGGGTTGATCTCCACCGCCTTGAGCAGTGCGGCCTGGGCCTCCTTCCATCGGCCCAGGTTGGTCAGCGCCACGCCCTGGTTATCCCAGCTCGCAGCCGTTCCGGGGGCCGAGGCATGGAACGATTCGTAGAGGCGGGCGGCGGACGTCCAGTCCCGCGCATAGTAGGCCTGATAGGCTTGCTTCTCCAGCGCCGCAAGCTGGAGGAGCAGCGCCAGGGCGGGCCACATGGCTACCTGCCGGCGCTCTTGGCGCGCTCGAGATACTTCAGGTTCTCGGCGTCCAGCCGGATCACGTCGCCGGTTTTGATGAACTGGGGAACCATGATCTCGACGCCATTATCGAGTTTCGCTGTTTTCCAGGTGCTGTCCTGCTGGGCGTGGACGGGGGGCGCCGTGTCGGCCACGCCCATCTCGATGATGTCGGGAAACAGCACGCTCACCGGCTGGCCCTCCACGAACTCCACCGGCACCCGCATTTCGGGCGCCAGGAACGGCGCCTGCGGGCCGATCACCGAAACCGGAATGCCGACCTGCTCGTAGGTGTCCGGGTTCATGAAATAGCACTGGTCGCCGTCGGCGTAGAGGAAGTCCATGGACTGCTTTTCCACCTCCAGGTCTTCCAGCTTGATTTCGGAGCGGAAGCTGTGCTCCCAGAGCGTTCCGGTCTGGAGGTTCTTCAAGCGCACGTGGGCCACGCCTCCCATCTTGCCCTGGCCGCCATGGTACTCGGCGACCATCACCCTGTAGATTTGGCCTTCATGCCGGATCGCCATGCCGGCCCGGAGTTGGGAAGCAGGGACCATCCTGGAGGAGAGTTTACTACACCCTCTCGCTTCCGCCGCATACCGCCTCTTCTCATGGAACACCCGCCGCGGGCGGATCGTAACTCGCCGGAAGCTCGACGTCCGCTCCCTGCTTCGGCGCCTCCTGCCCGAGCGCCCAGTAGATGCCGTTGACCAGCAGTCGCCGCACGGAGGGGACCCGGAAATCCTCGGGGTGGCCCAGAGTGGTGAAAAACACACGCGCGCCTTTGTAAAACTTGGTCCACGCCACCGGCTGGGGGCTCAGATCCAGTCCGCCCGGATTCACCGCGCGGCCTTCGAGCAGCGGAACACAGGCGCCCTGGAGCGGCTCTACCACATACAGCCACGAGCGCGCGTGAAACGACCGCTCGACCCCGCGCAGGATAGGGTGGCCGTCCCATTCGGGGATTACGGATACGTCGGTGCTGGAGGTGGCGCCGTGGTGGCGGATCCACCGCTGGCCAAACACCTCCAGGCCGAACCCCTGGTTCCAGCCCTCGTAGCGGTGGCCCTTGGGGTAGAGGAAAGAGTGGGTCGCGGTGCGCAGCCCGACGATCGGCTTCCCCGATTCCAGGTAATCGAGAATCAGCTTCATCTGGTCGTCGGGCAGCTCGCGCCAGCGCAAGAAGAACACCGCCAGGTCGGCGGTCTTCAGGGCCGCGAGGCCCTCGATGTTGTTCTTAGCCTGCGGGGTCGGACGGGCGTAGGCCACCGACGTTCGCATGCCGTGCCGGGTTTCCAGGATGCGGGCGATCATGGGCATGGAGTATTCCGAGCGATACTCGTCGTCGCCGGTGACGAAGACCACGTGGGCGGCGGGGGCGGGGGCCAGAGTCAGGAGGAGGAGGGCCGCTGCTCTGAGCCAGGAAAGTCGGCTGAAAAGCCGGCTCACGGACAGAACTGCCCGCCCCAGGCCGGGCCCCGGCCCAGGGGGGTTGCCGCACTTAGAGACCACAGCGAGAAGCTTCATATGAGATTCACTGGTTTCTGACGCGCGCGCGGTGGTTGCAGGCGTATCGCGCGGCGGCGGATTTCTTGGAGCGGAAGCTGGGCGGTTCACGGGCGAAGCCAGCCAGGGAAACGCAGTGAGAGGCTGCGGCTTCGCGCCGCCGGCCAGACTGTTCGTTCCGCCCGAG
>JACQDI010000559.1 GCA_016201195.1 Acidobacteriota bacterium
CGGTCGGGCGGACGGCGCTCGATCCCAGGGCCAGGTCGTAGAGGATCGCCCCGGCGACAATGGGAACGCGGGCCGCGCGAGTGTCGAAGCCCACGCCGCGGCGCTCCAGGTAGCGCGTCACACCGGTGACGGCGTCGAGCCCAAAGGCGCTGCCCCCGGCGAGCACGATCCCGTGCACCTGCTCCACCAAGTGCTCGGGGCGAAAGGCGTCGATGCCGCGCGTGCTCGACGCGAAGCCGCGAACGTCGATTCCCCCCACCGCCCCCCGCTCGCACAGGATCACCGTACACCCGGTGAGGGCCTCGTAATCGGAAACGTGGCCCACCCGCACGCCGTCGATATCTGTGAGTCCCTTCACAATGACGGGCTCATGTTACCATCGGACTTGTAGGCTTCGAACGGTCACCGCAAACGGGGTACGGAGGCCAGACAACTCTTGGACGCCATCCAGCGCGCGGTTCTGGTTGTGCAGGAATTCGTGCTGCTTTCAGGCCGCGATATTGCCAACTTGTTCCGCCGGCCGCACTACTGGACCGACGTGATGTTGCAGATGGACATCATCGGCGTCGGCTCGCTGCCGCTCGTGGTGCTCGTCGGCTTGTTTACCGGGGCGGTGCTGGCATTGCAGATGTTTGCCACCCTGGCCACCTTCGGGGCCTCCGCGCAGACCGGCAAGATGGTGGCCTTCTCGCTGGTTCGCGAGCTGGGGCCGGTGCTGACTTCGCTCATGGTGGCCGGGCGCAACGCAGCGGGCATGGCCAGCGAGCTGGGGTCGATGACGGTGACCGAGCAGATCGACGCCATGCGGGCCCTGGGCACTGACCCGCTGAAGAAGCTGGTCACCACGCGGCTGCTGGCCACCCTGGTCGTGTTGCCGCTGCTGACCTTGATCGCCGACTTCACCGGCGTGTTCGGCGGCTTCATGATTTCCTACTTCCTGATCAAGCTGACGCCGACCCAATACTGGACCACTACCTATCGAGACCTGAAGATGATCGACGTTTCACAGGGATTGTTGAAGCCGGTGATTTTTGCCTTTGTGGTGGCGCTGGTGGGGTGTTATTACGGGCTAACCACGCGGGGCGGCACGCAGGGGGTGGGCCGCTCGACCACCCAGGCGGTGGTGACCGCCTCGGTGCTGATCTTCGCCCTGGATTTTCTGATCACCAAGATTTTCGTCAGGGGATAGCAACGGGATGGCCGCACCGGTATTGGAGTTTTCCCGGGTCACCTTGATCTTCGACGACGTGGTGGCGCTGGAGAACGTCTCATTCCGGGTCGGCGCCGGCTCCAGCCTGGTGATCCTCGGAGTGGCCGCCAGCGGCAAGTCGGTATTGCTCAAGCTGAGCATGGGCCTGCTGCGGCCCGACGCCGGCCAGATCTACCTGTTCGGGGAGAAGATCGATGATCTGCCGGAGCAGGACCTTTTCGTTTTCCGGCGCCAGGTGGGCATGGTGTTCCAGGAAAGCGCCTTATTCGATTCGCTCACCGTTGAGGAGAACGTGGCCTACCCGCTGGTGAACCAGGAAGGGCACGCGCCGCCTCCGGACCAGGTGGAAGCGCGGGTCCGGCAGGCGCTGAGCTTCGTCGAACTGGAGCAAGCGATCGACAAGCTGCCGAGTGAGCTGTCGGGCGGCATGCGGCGGCGCGTGGCCATCGCCCGCGCGCTGGTGAACGATCCCCGGCTGGTGCTCTACGACTCGCCCACCGCCGGCCTCGATCCCATCACCGCGCACACCATCATGACCCTGGTGCTGAAGGCGCGCGATACGGCCAACGTGACCTCGCTGCTGGTGACCCACCGGCTGCAAAACGGCCACCTGCTGGCTAATTTCCGATACGATGCGGCCAGCGGCACGCTGGTCCCGGCCGCGCACAACGGCGCCTCCAGACGAACGGAGACGCGTTTTCTGGTGTTGCACAAGGGGAAGCTGATGTTTGACGGCGACCAGGAGGAACTGAATCGCCAGACGGATCCGTACGTGAGGAAGTTTGCAATGAGACTGTAAGAAGTTTAGGAGAGGATCAATGCCACAAACAAAGAGACTGGCCTGGGCGCAGTTGAGAGTGGGGGTGATGGCCATTGCCGCCATCGCCATCTTTGTCGTGCTGGTGTTCCTGATCAGAGGAGGGCGCGGGCTGTTCAGCAAAACGGTCCACCTTCGCACCTACGTGGATGACTCGGCATCGCTGAAGGTGGGGGCGGCGGTCAAGCTGAACGGGATTGATGTCGGCAATGTCCGGTCGGTGCGTCTGTCCGGAGAGGGCGGGATCCGCACGGTGGAGGTCGTCCTCGACGTGTATCCGGAGTACCTGCCACGCATCCCGGTGGACTCCCGGTCGTCCATCAATCCGGAAGGCGTGTTCGGCGACAAGTACGTCAACATCACCCGCGGGACGTCGCCGACCCCTGTGCAGGCAAACGGCGAAATCAAAAGTCTGGACACGAAGGAGTTTCAGGAGGTCGTCCAGCAGAGCTACAATGTGCTCGCCTCGCTCAACGCCATCACCGGGCGTATGAACAGCATCATGGGCCAGGTGGAACAAGGGAAGGGGACGCTCGGCAAGCTGCTGTATGACGAGACGCTTTACAACAAGGTCGACGCGGTGGTGGGGCAAGCGCAGGACGTGATCGGGCTGGCGGCGAGCGGCAAGGGCACGATTGGAAGGCTCCTGTCCGACGAGGAGCTGTATGACCAGGCGCGAACCACCATGCGCCGGGTGGACACCATGGTCGCCGACGCCCAGGCGGGCAAGGGAACCCTGGGCATGCTGCTGAACGACAAGGCGCTCTAC
>JACQDI010000560.1 GCA_016201195.1 Acidobacteriota bacterium
GCGGTAATACCAAACCACGCTCGAATTAAGGGTCCTACCTTGCGCGATGCTTGCAACGAGGCAGGCGTAACCCGAATTGAATTCCTGAGCGCTTATGAAGGAAGTTGACCTGACATGAGAACACTTGCTTTTCTTCTTGTTGTGCCTTACCTGCTGGCCCAGCAACTGATAGACGCGCACGTCCACTACAACGGGGATCCGGCGTTTCTGGAGAAGCTGGTGGCCAAACTCGAGGCAGTGGACGGGATGGCGTTTCTGCTCACCGATCCGAAGGACCTGGAGAGCGCGAGAGGGTTCATCCGGAAATTCCCCAAGCGCCTGGTCGGCTTCGGCCAGATCCGGCTCGACGACCCGCAAGCCCTGGCCCTGGTGGACCGGTTCCACGAGGCGGGATTCCGCGGGCTGGGCGAGCTGAGCGGGCCGCTCAAGGATTTTCACGACAAGAGCTATGAGCGCATCTACAAGCGGGCCGAAGACTACCGCATGATCATCCTGTTTCACACCGGCATCGTGAACCGGACCAACCCGGAGGTCCCCACGGACGTGAGTGTCGACCGCATGCGGGTGACCACGCTCGATAACATCGCCCGCCGGTTCCCGAAGCTGACCCTGATCGGCGCGCACCTGGGCAATCCCGACTACGCCTGGGCGGCGGAGATCGCCCGCTGGAACCCCAATATCTATTTCGACCTTTCCGGCTCCACGCTCATCAAGAAGCAGGAGGACCTCACCTTCTTCAAGTCGATTTTCTGGTGGTCGAGCGTGGTCAGCCCGCACACGCCGAAATCGACCACCAGCGCTTTTGAAAAGGTGATCTTCGGCTCGGATGTCTTCAACGGCGAGCTGGAGGAGTTTGACCGCGAGCTGGCTTTGTACAAGCGGATGCTCAGCGCCTGCGGCGTCTCAGCGGAAGCCCAGGCCAACATCTTCGGCGGAACCCTGCGGCGCGTTCTGGCAGCCGGCCAGCACTGAACTTTTCCGCTGGCCTTACGTATCCTAGTGTAGTGAGGTGTTTCACAAATTCATGTCACGCAAAGGCGCAAAGGGCGCAAAGAACGCCGCGGTTTTCTTGGCGTCCTGGCGTGAAAGTTTCTGTCAGACATCACACTAAAGAAGGAGGGCGACTGCCGTGGTGAAGTTCCTGCTCTGGTGCATTTTGCTGGTGATGTGCTGGCCGCTGGCGCTGCTGGCGCTGGTGATCTACCCGATCGTGTGGCTGCTGCTGCTTCCCTTCCGGATCATCGGGATTGCGGTGGGCGGCGTGCTGGAGCTGATCTGGGCGCTGGTCACGCTGCCGGCCCGGCTGCTGGGCGGTCCCCGCCGCGTGTACCACTAGCCTACTGGATATGAGGATCACGGTTCGACTTGACGACGCCCTCCTGGAGCAAGCCAAGCGGGAAGCCTCCCGCCGGCTGGAGACGCTGACGGCTCTCATTGAGAAGGGCCTGCGCTTGGTGCTCGCGCAGTCCCGGCCGCCACAGCGCCGCCCGCTCGTGGTGCTTCCGGTATGCCGCGCCGGGGGAGGACTGCTTCCGGGAGCCGATTTAAACGACAGCGCCGCCCTTCTGGATATCATGGAGAGGCGCGAGTGATTCCGCTGGCGAACGCCGCTTTGATCGGGCATGCGGCGGCCATTACCTCGTTCGATCCTCCTGCAGGATAAGCCCCTGGCTGGCCTTCGAGCCGCACGGGGCCAGAGTGGCCACCAGGAAATCCTGGTTGCTCACCAGCACCTGGCAGTCCGCCGGAGTCACATGAACACGCCGGTGGCGGTTCAGCACCAGCAGCACCCGCGCCGGATCGAACCGAACCTTCAGGCCGTGAGGCGAGATCTCCCCCAGGGCTTCCGCCGCCGCGTGGTGCAGGGTGCTCATCTCGGCATTGCTCAGAGGATCCAGGAACCACGGCTCGAGCGGCTTCTGCAGGACGTAACCCGGCAGCACGGCGTTCAGAAACGGATCGTTGGTCAGGAAGCCGTACTGCTGAAGCGACGGCTTTCGCAGCGCGCCAACCACTTCCTGAAACGCCGCGTCGACGGTGTGCAAGTCCCGCTCCGCTTTCATCGGCTGTGCCAGTCGCCACACACACTGCGCGAAGCCCAGCGCCACTGTCGCCAGCACGAGGCTTGCGGGCAGCCGCTTGTTTCCGAGCCGCCAGCATGCCAGGTGACAGAAGAACAACATGGCAAACGGTCCCACGAAAAACGACAGGTAATGAAACGGCTGCATGGACAGGCCGCTGATCACCTGCTGATTCGTGACCACCAAACTCGCCAGCCAGAACGTGATCCACAGCCAGCCGTGCTCCCACCCGCGCCGCTGGGCCAGGGCGGTGAGTCCCAACAACAGCAGGACCGGCGGAACCACACTCAGGTCCGGCCGATGGGTTGCCTCCGCGCTCAGCCGCATCGAAAAATCCACCACCGCTGGTGGTTGGGTGAGCAGCGGCAACCAGACCGGAACGGCCGCCGCCGATGCCGCGAGGCTCGCCCCCGCCACGACGGTGCAAACCCGCCACCGGCGTTGCCCCATCAGCAGCAGCAGCCAGGCGGCCAGCATCGCTCCGGCAAGGGTCCACGAGTAGACGTAGGTATAGAAGTTCAGCACCAGCGCGCCGGCCAGGGCCCCGCCTGAGGACAGGGAGGCCCCACGATTGACCCGCAGCATCGCCAGCAGAAACAGCACAAAAAAGATGCTGGAAACCTGCGGGTAGGTCGTGCGGCCAAACACCGGCCCGAAGTGCGGCGCGCCCCACATCTGATAGAGCAGACCCATCACGTCAAACGCCCCGAACCAGACCACCAGGCTTGTGGCGACGACCCAGTGTCCCGGAAAC
>JACQDI010000561.1 GCA_016201195.1 Acidobacteriota bacterium
CGATTGCGCCCGCACACGACCTTCCGCCGGATTTCGTACTTCGGGGGAAAGAAGTGAGCCACCTGGTTGTACGCATTGCTGTGAGCGCGTCCCATGAAGCCATACCCAATGATGGCGGCGTTTAGCGTCGGCATTTACTCAATCCCCAAAAAGCGCGCCGGGTTGCGCCGGGCCATGATGTCGATTTCCTGTTGTGTGATGCCGGCTTTGAGCAGGCCGTCGAGGTAGGTCTTCCAGCCCTCGGTGTGAACCGGGTTGACCGCCTGGCCGAGGTCGCTCGACAGGATGCAGTGCTCGGCACCCACCGCGTGAATAGCGCGGGCATAGTTGGCGAAGGTCGACCGGCCCGCACCGGCCGAAGGCAGCAGGGCGTTGTAGACAAATTCGAGATACGCCCCCATCTTCGCCGCTTCCTTTTGCTGCTCGATACTCATGCTGACGGGGCTCAAGACGGCGTGAGTCACTGTGATACGCGTCACTCCCGCACGCTTCGCCTCGCGGATCAGCATCAGGCCTTCGGCTGGCGAGGAGTGGCCGGTTTCGAGCGCCAGCTTCTCACGGGCGACGACGGCCAGCACCTCGAGCACCTCGGGGAGCAACTTCCCGTTGCGGGCGACGGAGACGAACGGCCGCTTTTCGCCGGACACTTGCACCTGGTTCTCGGCGTCGAAGGTGGGCATCCACACCACGCGTCCGTAACCGCCCTTGAACTTCGCCAGTTGCTCCACCGCCGCCGGGTTGATGCCTCCCACGGGCCGGTTCAGCACCACGCCACCGTAAGCCTGAATACCCTCAACCGTGTGGGCCACGACATAGGCGAGCTGGGCGGTCGGGGCGAAGTGGTTCTTCAACAGCAGCGCGCGCATCCCCGCCGCCCGCGCCAGCCGCGCCGCCTCCAGCGCGTCCACCGACCGCGGCATGCTGTCCGGGTCCGAGTGCGCGTGAATGTCCACGATGCCCTGTAACTGGGCCCAGCATGCTCCGGCGCAAAGCAGAGTCAAGAGCGCAAACCGCATGGTCCCTCCCAGGTTAGCGAGCAAAAGGCTCATTCTATCCTATCTCTCTTAGAGAGGTTGTGTTTGGCGCAAAGAATCTGGATGTTCCCGGGAGTGATCGACGATCCGCCCTTCGAGTAAGGAATGACGTGATCGAAGTGAAGGTTTTCTTCGCTGCCACACATGACACATTTGCCTTTGTCTCGCTTCCAGACCTCGAGCTTCACCGCTGTCGGGATAAGCCGGTTGTGCTCGAGATCTTGAAACCCGCCGGCGCCGGGTCCGGTAGCCTCTTCCAACAGTTCCAGTCTGAACTTGAAAACCTTTCGGCCTCCGCTGGATTCTTGCCAGGCATCCACGAGCCTGAAAACTCCGTTGAAAACCCATATGCCGGGCCGAATTTTCTCGTACACCCGGACAAGTTCAGGGCCGCTATGGCCGGATCTCTGCTGTTGGGCTGCCTCATAAAACAGCCCGTTCTGAGTCAGGCCGCCTCCGAAATTGTACGGTGGCTGGTCGACTCTTTTTGGGTCAGGCACTCGACTGGTTCGAGGAACATCGTGACCTTCGTAGATCAATACCCTGCCGTCTTCTTCGATCCGGTCCGCGTAAGGGGCGCCGCGGCGCAGGCTCATCAGGATCACACTGGCGTCGGTCTTTAAACGGAAGTTCATGCCACGTTGGAGACTCACTCCTTCGGCGCGGCACATATCGATATACGAAATGACCTCACCTTGCCGCATCAGCGACTCAACCAATTGTGGTTGCGCCGGCCTGGCGGCACGCGTGGTCTTGGCTGATCCCGGGCGAGTATACCGCTGCGGCCAAGGCGTTTTCGGAGTACGGCGGCGGGCATCACCGGGTCGTCCTTGTCCCTCAAACGATCGAGAGCCACTTGGTAGTCAGCAGACTCCGCCAAGTAGGTGGAAACCGCCTTCAGAATCAGGTATGTCCTAGGACGGCCTGTGGTGCGGGCGAAATCATCGAGCACCTTGGCTGTGTCGTCAGGAAGACGGATTGAAAACGAGACCGACATAATCGTGATGCTCGGAGGACAAGTATACAACGAGCTGCTGGCGTGTCACCGTGATAAGATTCTGCCCAGTGACCAACTTTGATGAGGTCGCGGCTCGCGGCAGTTGCCGCGGAGGATAGCGCTACGCGGCGGGCCATCCTCACTTACCTGGCGCTCGCCCTCTTCTTCGGGATTAGCGCCGCCATCCAGCTCCGGCGCTATCCCGTGGGGATAGGCGCGGCAGTCTCGATTTACGTTTGCCTATTACTGCTGCTCTTTTTGTTTGCGGCGCCGGGGTTCGCTGCGTCGCGAGAGTGGCTCGCCGTCCGGGCGCGCAACCCGCTGTTTGCTGGCTTGTTCGTGCTGCCCTACCTGATCTACGCCGTCGGTGTCGGGGACTTCCGCGGGCCGGCCTTTCTCAAGGTGCTCCTCTTCGTCGCTGTCGCCGCTGGCTCCTCTTCGTCGCTGTCGCCGCTGGGATCTGCGCCGCTGGGCCGGCGAAGCATTCCGGGCGATTCGGATGGCGGGACTTGGCGATGCTGCTGTGGTTGGCGTTCCCGGTCGTCTCCGGCCAGATGCGCGGCATCTGGAACGTACCGCTCAACCTCGACTTCATGGCGCGGCTGCTGATCGTCGCCGTGGGGTCCTGGTCGTTTCTGATCTGGCGCAGCCTGGACGGCGTAGGCTACGAATTCCACTTCTCAGCCGCGACGGCGCGCGACGGCCTGCTGAACTTCGCCGGCTTCAGCGTGCTGGCCCTTCCGCTCGGCCTCACCATCCGCTTCATCACGTGGAACCCCCACTGGCGCGGCTCATGGACGCTCTTGTTCGATTTCATGACCATCTTTATTTTTATCGCGGTGACCGAGGAGCTGTACTTCCGCGGCCTCGTGCAAAACCTGCTCGAAAACACCTGGCGCTCGCGCTATGGCGCGCAGGCGTTCACGTCGGTGCTGTTCGGCTTCAGCCACATCCACCACGCGCCATTCCCCAACTGGCGCTACGTGATCCTGGCCAGCGTGGCGGGATGGTTCTACGGCTCGGCCTGGCGCAAGAACCGCAGCCTGATGGCCTCGGCGACCACGCACGCGCTGGTGGATACCGTGTGGCGGACGTGGTTCACCTTGCCGCGAATCTGATTCACGGGCTCAACTCTTCCCAGAGGGTGACCAGTTTTTTGGCTAGTGAATCCCACCCGTAACGAGCTTCGACGAAGGCGCGGCCTCGGGCAGCCATCTCTTCGCGCGCCTGATCGTTTGAAAGCAGGCCAAGGACAGCGGTGGCGAAGGCGTCGGGCGAGTCAGCGAGAATGACATTGTCTCCTGATGTGAGCCCCAGGCCCTGCGCGCCCACAGTGGTTGAGACCAGC
>JACQDI010000497.1 GCA_016201195.1 Acidobacteriota bacterium
ATACGCGGCGTGAGGGGGACCGGGTGACGCTCGATCGCGGGGTCCGGGCGGGCGAGAACGTCGTGCCGCGAGGTAGCGAAGTCCAGGCGGGACGGACGGCCCTCCAGCCGGGACAACGCCTGCGCTTTCCCGAGATCGCGCTGCTCGCGAGTTTCGGGCGGCTGTCGGCTCTGGTCTACCGGAAGCCGCGTGTGGCGATCCTCGCCACGGGCGATGAAGTCGTCGAGATTTCCGAGACCCCGCGCCCCTATCAGATCCGCAATTCGAACGCCCACTCGCTGGCCGCCCAAGTTCGCCGTGCCGGCGGCGGGGAGCCGGTGGTGCTGCCCATCGCGCCGGACGAACCGGCCCGCACCCGTGAGCTGATCGAGCGGGGCCTCGAAACCGACCTGCTGTTGCTTTCGGGCGGCGTCTCGATGGGAAAGTACGACCTGGTCGAGCAAGCGCTCGGTGAGCTCGGCGCGCAGTTTTACTTTGACGGCGTGCTGATCCAGCCGGGCAAGCCGCTGGTGTTTGGCCGCGCCCGCGAGAGGTTCTTCTTCGGGCTGCCTGGCAATCCGCTTTCCACCATGGTCACCTTCGAGATCTTCGCTCGCGCGGCGATGGAACTGCTCGGCGGCGCTGCGGAGGCGCCGCTGCGGTTCCTGCACGCCCGGCTGGGCGCGGATTTTCGGCACAAGCCGGGGCTGACGCGCTTTCTGCCGGCGGCGCTGGAGGGAGCGGGCGACGGCGCGGTCGTGAATCCGGTAAAATGGGGAGGGTCGGGCGACGTGGCGGCGCTGGCCCGGTCCAATTGCCTGCTGGTGGCCTCGGCCGAGCGCGAGGAATGGAAAGCCGGGGAGTGGATCCCGGTATTGCCGATATGAAGTCCCGCCTGACCCACTACGGAACCGACGGCGCCCCGCGCATGGTGGACGTGAGCGGGAAACGGGCCACGGAGCGCACGGCGCGAGCGCATGCCTTTGTGCGAATCCGCCCGGCAGTGCTCCGCGAGCTGCCCGCCAACCCCAAGGGGAACCCGCTGGAGATCGCCCGCATCGCCGGCATCGCCGGGGCCAAACGGACGGCGGAGCTGATTCCGCTCTGCCATCCGTTGATGCTCACGCACCTGGAGGTGGAGACCACGCTGCGCGCCGGGGGCGTGGAGATCGTCACCACGGCCACCACCACCGGCCCCACCGGCGTGGAGATGGAGGCGCTCACGGCGGCGGCTGTGGCCGCGCTCACCATCTACGATATGACCAAGGCCCTGGATAAGTCGATCGAGATCGCGGATCTCTACCTGCTCGAAAAAACCGGGGGCAAGAGCGGCGCGTACAGGCGCCGGAAATCAGGATAAGTATGTCCGGGCGGCCACAACCACGAGCGGCGGTGCTGACCATCAGCGATTCGGCCTATCGCGGCGCGCGCGACGACCGCAGCGGGCCGGCGGTGCGCGAGCGGCTGGAGAAACTGGGGTGGAAGGTCTGCGCGGTGGAGGTGCTGCCGGACGAGCGCGAGCAGATCGCGACGCGCCTGGCGACCCTGGCCGATGGCACGGAGGTCCACGCTATCTTTACCACGGGGGGCACGGGCCTGGCGCCGCGGGACGTGACGGTGGAGGCGACCCGCCAGGTGGTGGAGCGCGAGATCCCCGGATTCGGCGAGCTGATGCGGGCGCGCGGCCGCCAGTCCACGCCCCTGGCCATGCTCTCGCGAGCTACCGCCGGCGCCCGGGGGCGCGTGCTGATCGTCAACCTGCCCGGCTCGCCGCGCGGGGCCCGCGAATCGCTGGACGCTATCGCCGAGTTGCTCCCTCATTCGCTCGACCTGTTGAATGGAAAGACCCAGCATCGGGAACCGGAATGAAACGACCACCCAGCTTCCGCCGTCCTACCATTGTGAGAGTGTGCGGAAGGATACTCCCGCTCCTGTCGCTGGTGTTGCTGGCCGCCGCCTTCGGCCAGGACAGCCAGCCCCCCAAGCCCAAGACTTCCATCAGCGCCGGCGACCAGTACCAATTCGGCGCCGGCATCGAGCTGGTGACCGCGCCGGTCACCGTCACCGGCCCGGACAAGCGCTATGTGGCGGGCCTCGAAAAGGACCAATTCCGCGTCTACGACAACGACCGAGAACAGAAGATCATCGGCTTTGATGTGAGTTTTCTCCCCATCTCGCTGGTGCTATGCATCGAGACCAGCGGCCGGATCGAGGGGATGATGCCGCAGATCAAGAAGACCGGCATCCTCTACACCGACCTGGTGCTGGGCGAGCGGGGGGAGATGGCGGTGATTACATTCGACAGCAAGGTCAATGTGGTGCAGGAATTCACCGGCGACTCGGCGAGGCTGATCGAGGTCATCAAGAAGATCAAGCCGGGCAGCGACGCCACCCGCACCAGCGACGCCGTGTGGGAGGCCATCCGCATGCTGCGGCCGCGGCCCGACAGCCACCGCAAAGTGATCGTGGTGGTTTCCGAGACGCGCGACAACGGCAGCGAAGTCCACTTGGGCGAGACCCTGCGCACGGCCCAGCTCGCGAACATCATGATCTACGGCATTCGGCTTTCCACCACCAAAGGGAAGCTGACCCAGCCGGCGCAGGCGAAGCGGGACCCGTTCCCTCCGGGGGTGTCGGCGCGGCCCATGCCGCCCGGCGTGGTCTCCACTCCCAATACCCAGGCGCAGTCGCGGGTGGAAGTGGTCAACGCCCTGCCCTACATTATTGAGGCCATACGCGGCGTCAAGAACCTGATCTTCAACGACCCGTTGCAGCTCCTCACCGAGGGCAGCGGCGGCAAACAGCTTTCGCCGCTCACCGAAGGGGGCATGCAGGACTCCGTCATCCAGATCGGGGAGGAGTTGCGCAGCCAGTACCTGCTCAGCTACCGTCCCAACAACCTTGACAAGGGGGGCTTCCACGAGATCAAGGTGGAGGTCACGGTCGACGGCCTCAAGGTCCGCACGCGGCCCGGCTACTGGCTGGGGCCGGTGACCAAGGAAACCGGGCAGAATTGATTGTGCCAAGACGCAAAGGCCCCAAAGAAAGTCTTGGCGTGCTTTGCGTCCTTTGCGTCTTTGCGTGAAAATAGTAGTTATGGACACCCTGAAAATCGCGGACCGGGAGTTTCGTTCCCGGCTGATTGTTGGGACCGGAAAATACCGCAGCTTCCAGCAGATGAAGCGGTGCCACGAACTGGCGGGTGCGGAGATGGTCACAGTGGCCGTCCGGCGGGTGAACCTGACCGACCGCACCAAGGAGTCCCTGCTCGACTACATTGACCGCGACAAGATCTTCATCCTGCCCAACACGGCGGGTTGCTACACGGCGGACGAGGCCATCCGCACGGCGCGGTTGGCGCGGGAGGTGGGCCTCTCGAACTGGATCAAGCTGGAGGTCATCGGCGACGAAAGAACCCTGTTTCCGGACAACGAAGGGCTGCTCGAGGCGACCCGGGTGCTGGTGAAAGAGGGCTTCGTGGTGCTGCCCTACACCAACGACGACGTGGTGAATGCCCGCAAGCTGGTGGACGCCGGGGCGGCGGCGGTGATGCCGCTGGGGGCGCCGATCGGCTCCGGTATGGGCATCCAGAATGAGGCCAACATCCGCATCCTACGGGAGATGATCACCACCGTGCCCCTGATTGTCGACGCCGGGGTGGGCATCGCCTCCGACGCTGCCATCGCCATGGAGCTGGGCGCCGACGCCGTGCTGATGAACACCGGCATCGCAGCCGCGGAGGATGCGGAAAAGATGGCCGTGGCCATGAAGTTGGCTGTAGAAGCCGGCCGCCTGGCTCATCTCGCAGGGCGCATGGAAAAGAAGCTCTACGCCTCGGCGAGCAGCCCCTTGGCGGGGGTGGTCAGATAGGCGGAAGCGCCGTGGCCTTCTGCCTTCTCACTTCTGTATTCCTATTTCTTCTGGGGCGCCAAGACCACCTTCTCCCCCTGCCCCGCCAGCATCAGTTCTTCGCGGGCGATCTTTTCGATGGCCTTGGGGTCGGTCTTGAGGTCGTGGATCCGCTTTAGCAGCGCTTCATTCTGGCGGCGCAGGGTCTCGTTGCGGTCTTGCAACTCCCGTTCTTCCTGCCAGCGGCGCCGCAGGGCGATCAGACCGTTGGCCCCCCACACCTGGTAGGCGGCCAGCAGCAAAAACAGCCCCATCAGAGAGGCTGTGAGCGCCCGCCTCGCGGTCGGTTTCCGAAAGTTCCACCGCATCTCGACTTATTCTATAGTCAAGAAGGATGAGAACGCCAGAGAAATCGTCATGACGGACAAGATCATCGTGTTCAGCACCTGCGCGGGAGTCAAAGAAGCCAAGAAACTGGCGGGCCACCTGGTCGAGCAACGGCTGGCCGCGTGCGTCAACGTGGTCAAGGGGATGGAATCCTACTACCGGTGGAAGGGCAAAGTGGCCCGCGAGCCGGAAGTCCTGCTGATCATCAAGACCAGCCGGGAGCTGTTCAGCCGCCTGCGGGCAGAGTGGGAGCGTCTCCACAGCTATGAGATACCGGAACTGATCGCGGTTCCCATCGTGGAGGGTGCTGCCAGTTATATGGATTGGCTGGAGCGCGAGCTCGCGGCTCAATAAGGGCGCCTACTTCACCTTCTCCGCGGTCCAGACCCCTGTGGTGTCGCCGGCTTTGTACTCGCCGGTCATTTTGTCACCCTGCAGCTTGCCGTTAAAGGGAATCAGCATGGTTTCATCCCCGCCGGTGTAGCGGGCGATGAACTGAACCTGGTTGCCCTTGACGGTCCCCTCGATCTTTTGCTGGCCGCGGGCGCTGGTGAACGCGCCGGTGATCTTCTCGCCATCCTGGGTGACGGTGAGCTTGGCGGGGTGCTCGCCTTCCGGCGAGCTGACCTTGAAATTCCAGTCTCCCGAGATGTCGGCGGCCCAGGCCGGCGCGGCCAGGAGAAACACCAAGGCGGCCCACCATAACCAAAGTTTGCGTCCTGGAGTCAA
>JACQDI010000498.1 GCA_016201195.1 Acidobacteriota bacterium
CATCAATGGGTTCGACGCCTCCAAAATCAACCCCGTCTCCGGCACCCCGGGCATTGTGACGTTCGCCAACCGCGACGGCTACTCCCGCTCCCTTTACAACGGCGACTACAACAACTTTATGCCCCGCTTCGGCTTCGCCTGGAGACCGTTCGGCTTCTCCCGCACCGTCGTTCGCGGCGGCTACGGCATCTTCTTCGGCCCTCCGTTGCCCGGCTCCAACAACACCAGCGCTGGCTTCGAAACTTCGGGGTCGTTCACTTCGCCCGACAACGGCATCACGCCCGCCTTCCTGCTCCGCAACGGCTTCCCCGATACTTCGCGGCCCCAGCTCGGTCCCGGCTTCGGCGCCGTCCGCGTGGGCGAGGCTGTCCGGTTTAGCCCGGAGTTCCTCGACCCCAACCGCCGCATCGGGTACTCCCAGCAATGGAACTTCGTGGTCCAGCACGAGCTCGGCTGGCTGACCGTTGTGGAGCTCAGTTACGTCGGCAACGCGGGCCACAAGCTCCCGGGCCCTTCCGCAAACATCAACCAGGTTCCACCGGCGCTCATGGGTCCTGGAAATGCCCAGATTCGCCGGCCCTTCCCCCAGTTCGGCAACGTCAGCACGGTCACCCCTTTCTGGGGCAACTCCTCGTACCACGGCGTCAACGCCAAAATCGAAAAGCGGTTCTCCGGCGGCCTCAACTTCCTCTTTAACTACACGTTCTCCAAGTTCATCGATGATGTCACGTCCAGCCAGGAGCTCGGGGTCGTCGGCGGAGGCATCCAGAACATCTATGACCGCCGCTCCGAAAAATCCCTCTCCGGCAACGACGTCCGTAATCGCTTCGTCTTTTCTTCGGTGTACGAGCTACCCTGGGGCAAAGGCCGCCGCTGGCTCACCTCCGGACCGGCCGCTTTCCTCCTCGGCGGCTGGGGACTCGGCGCTATTCTGACGCTCCAAGACGGCTCGCCCGACGGACTGGTCACCCAAACCAACACGACGAACGCGTTCAATGGCGTCCAGCGTGTCAATATTCTCCGCGACCCCTCGCTTCCCAAGTCTGAGCGCACCATCGAGCGCTACTTCGACACCACCGCCGTCGTCGCTCCGGCCCAGTTCACCTTCGGCAACGCTGGCCGCGCCATCCTCACCGGACCCGGCCTCGCCAACCTCGACCTCTCGCTGCTCAAGAACCATAACTTCGCGGAGCGCTACAACCTCCAGTTCCGCCTCGAGTCCTTCAACGCCTTCAACCGCGTCAACCTCGAGGACCCCGGCCGCGCCCTCGGCGCCGCCAGCTTCGGGGTCATCTCGGATTCGCGGAACGCACGAAACTTGCAACTTGGGCTGAAGCTGAGTTTTTGAACGGATGTCACAGCGTGCAATGACTGGCAGGCATTGGTTTCGAAAGTCAACGGTCTTGTCGTGGCATCGACGGCCAACGCCTCTGGGGTCAACAGTCGGCGGTCGGCTGCACCCCGTTTAGGCGACCTTGACTCGCGCGTACTTGACAGCAAGTAGAAATACCTGCATATTGAGTTGTGTCGGACAAGCCCCTGTTTTGGCTTGGGTCGTCGCGTAGCGAGGTGAAGGCTTTTCCGGCTGATGCTCGGCGGGTTGCCGGCTTTCAGCTCCGCCGCGTACAGCGGGGCCTTGAACCGAACGACTGGAAGCCGATGCCTGATGTTAGCCCGGGTGTTCAAGAGATCCGCATCCACACCGGGCTCGAACACCGGGTCTTCTACGTGGCGAAGTTTACCGAGGGCATCTACGTGCTTCACGCCTTCGAGAAACGATCTAGGAAGACGCCCAAGCAACACGTGAAATTGGGGCGGGATCGATTTCGGGCCCTGCTTATGAGGAGATGGACGCAAGATGCCGCCACAGGATAGAGCCAAGGTGACTCGGTCGAGCGGCAACGTTTTCCTCGATCTCGGTTTCCCCCCCGAGGAGGCCGAACATCTGTTCATTCGTTCGGACCTCATGGTCCAGCTCCAGAAAGTGATCGCGTCTCGAGGTCTGAAGGACGCCGAAGCGGCCAAGATTCTCCGGGTGAACCGATCCCGTCTTCGCGATCTCCTGCGGGGCCGCGTCGACCTGTTCACCACCGACGCGCTGATCGATATGCTTGCTCGCCTTGGTGTCCACGTGCGGCTCGTCCTGAAGGCAGCCCCACGGCGTCTCAAGGTCGCCTAACGAACATTCTGTCTTCTGTATTCTGACTCCTGACTCCTGATTCCCGCCCTCACCTCTTCAACGACAGCCGAAATCTGTAGTTAGAGGCGCCGGGCTTGTCGTCGACGATGCGGATCTTGGCGGTGAACTGGTTGCCGGCGTTGGGCCACTCGAGCAGGCGCACCGTCCCGCGTCCCTCGATGTCGTCGAGCTTGACGTCGTTCAGCTCCTGCAGAGGCAGGGGTTCGTTCAGCTCCTGCAGAGGCAGGGGTTGCGATAACTTGTAGCGAATCTCGTCGATGGGGCGGCCGCTCAGGTATTCCACTTCGATCTGATCCCCGTGAATGTAGAGGTAGATGGCGCCGTCAACCCGGGCGCGGAACTCGAGCTGGCCGTTATGGTCCTTGAGCCGATAGTTGGGCTTTTCCGCGGGAGGGGAGAGCGGGTGACGCTCGCCGCCGGGTGAGGAGCGCGGAGCCGCGGCGAAACTGGTCGTCGGGGGCAAGGCGGTTATGGTCTCCGGTCCGGCCTTTCCTTGGAGGTAAGAGTTGTAGATGTAGTCCAATGAGAACGGCACGCCGGAGGGCAATTTCAGGGTCACGGAAACGGCGTAAGCGGGGTCCAGGCCCCATTGGCCGGGGGCAAGGAGCTTGCGGTTCAGAGCCAGGGTGTCGTGCCAGCCCCAGAACGGCCGGGCCTGGTTGGCGAAGTACTTGCGGCCCAGGAAGGCGCCGGCGATCTCGCTGGCCGCGGCGCGGGGCCGGTTTCCGTAGGGCGCGTAGCGGGAGAAATCGTCGAAGGTGCGGCTCTCGAGACCCTGCCGCGAGGTGGCGCGCGGCCACCACTGCTCGGCGGCGTTGAGCAGTTCATACGAGACGTCGCGATCATTGGGGTGCCGGGGACGGCCCGCCACGCCGCCAAAGCGGTACACGACGCCGGTGGAGGCGAGGAACTCCTGGCGCTCCGGGGAGAACCGGGAGCGCTCCCCGTCGGCCGCCCCGAACACGCCGTGGCCGCCGGACTCGATGAACACCACAGGATGCGACTCTTTCCACATTCGCAGCTCGCCGTTGATTTGGTGGACGCCGTCGTGGATGCGGGAATCGGAGGTATAGGAATAGATGTTGTTTTGGGCCAGGGTCTGCATCACCTGGGGCCGGCCGTACTTGGTGCCGTCCTTGCGGATGGTGAGCACCAGGCCCCCGCTGTCGTTTTCGTGGCAGGCGCTGCCGGTGCAGTGATCGGAATAGCGGCGGGGATGGTAGAAATCGTAGACCAGGAAGTAGTGGGTGGCGGTCTCCATGGCGGCGTAGTAGACGTAGGCCTGGGAACTGCCGGTGAGGAGACTGTCCCAGTTGTTGTCGCCGCGCCAGTCGCCATCGTAGTCCAGGCGCGCCAGGAAATCGGCCTTCGGCTCGAACCAGGTCTCCTGGGCGACCAGGGGTGCGTAGTGTTCAGCGAGGTCGCGGTAGACGTCGCGAGCCTGCGACTCGGGTCCAAAGGAGACCGATTCGGCGGCCTTGTGGGACGGCGCGGCCGGGGTGACTTCGATTTCGGCCGCCAGCCGCTGGGATTTGAAGCGGGCTTCGATGGCGTACTTGCCGGTTTTGGCCGGAGCCGTGTAGAGGACGCCGAGGGTGTCCTCGGAGTTGGGGAGATGGAAGGGCCTGGAAGTCCAGCCGCCGTCCCGGTCCACAACGCGGACGGCGAGACCCTCGGGCATGGCCCCGCCCCGCGGCCGGTCCCCGCCGGTGAAGCGCAACTGGATGGTGGCGGTCTCGAAGGGCCGGACGATCTCGCGCCCCGGCTCCACGCGCACCTCCACAGCGGCCCAAAGCAGGGCGGGCAGGGCGAGGAGGGTGTAGCGGTAGCCAGCCATCAGCCGTCAGCCGAAGGAACGATGTTAGCACCGGCCGCTAGCCGATAGCTGGCCCCTGGCACCTGACACCTGACACCTGAACCTACTTCCCCAGCTTGCGGGCCCTGGCGTAGGCCGCTGCCAGCTCCTTGGTGATCTTCTCGGCCACGTCGGCGCTGGAGCCCTTGTACTTGGCGCCGAGGCTTTCCTGGGTGGCGGACCAGAGCACGTCGCCGTCGCGGGAGACCAGGCGCAGGGAGGCCAGCGCTTCGTGTTTCCGCTCGCGGGAATAGCGATCGTCGGTTTCGCCGGCGCCGAACGTGCCGGAGATGGTGTCGTCTTCGGTGCGGTCACGGTTACGCACGCGGCCCCCGGCGCGCACGTTGATGCCCTCGCGCGAGGCGCGCACCTCGGTGAACACCAGGTCCTCGGCCGAGCCGCGCAGGTAGGCGTCGGCGCGCTCCTCATCCTCGGTGACGATGAACAGGCGGGAGCGCTGGAGCGCGGCGATCACCATGTCGCGGATCTGGGTGGCAGTGTCGCCGCCGGAGAGTTTATCCACGTAGACGCGGCGGATGGAGAGCATCTGGCGCAGATGCTGCTGCTCGATCTGCTCCGGCGAAAGAGGGGGCTCGGTCTCCTGCGCCCACACGGCGACTGCCAGCACGCAGAGAAGAAGCCGCATGGTCAGCTCCTTCCGGCCTTGCGGGCCTCGTCGTCCTCGTACTCGATCTTGCGCCCGGTGCGGGCCTCCATGCTGGCCAGGGTGCCGCGGACGATGCTCTTGCCCAGCTCCAGGACCGCCGCCTGCTGCTTGCCCTGCTCGTCGAGGAAGTTGATGGTCAGGTAGTGCCGGCGTTTCTTCGACAGCAGCAAGACGGGGGAAACGGCGAGGGCCAAGCCCAGGCGGCGCCCGGCCTTTTGGCCGTATTCGAGGGTATTCACCTGCTGGTAGGGAATAGTCAGCTTCCCCTTCTTGTAGGTGAACGTAAAGTGGTGCTCGTCGGTGGTGGCTACGGCTCCTTCGGTGTTTTCAGTCAGCGCGGCGATGGTGCCGCCGCGGTAGACCGCCCTATCGCTGGGGATGCCGCCCAGCAGAGCCGGCGAAATGGCATTCGCAAAGAAAACCGCCACCATGAAAACTGCAAGCCTTTTCATGGGCGTTTCTCCGCGATGGTACGAACCCATTATGGTCGCCGGATTTCGCGGAAGTCAAGCTTTCCCAGGTGTCGGAGGTGTCGGCAGGTGTCGGTGGCGGGTCATCCGTTTGAACAATCCATGCCAGCTAACTAACTAACTAACTAAACTAGATTAGCTCACGCAAAGATGCAAGGGCGGCAAAGACGCAAAGAACACCTTTGCTACCGTTTTTGATTGAGCAGCTCCCTGCTGCGGGCGGCGGTTTCCTGCACCAGAAAGCCCATCTTGGGATGTGACGGCTCGAGGTCGGTGTTGAGGCCGTGCTCGCGTAGCGCCTCGGTAGTGGTGGGACCGATGGAGGCGACGACCATTCGCGGCAGGACGCGCCGGATTTCTTCTTTCAGGTTCATCTCCGCCGCCACTTGCAGCAGGTGAGTCACCTGCACCGAGGTGGTGAACAGAACGACGTCGAACTCCCCGCGCGCGATGCCGGCCACAGCAGCGCGCAGCGGCCCGGTGTCCTCGGGCAGCGCCCACTGGTAGACCGGCACGCGGGTGACCTGCGCGCCTTGCTCTTCCAGGCCCGCCAGCAGCTCCGGGTTCGCGATCCCGTACTCCTGCACCGCCACCCGCAGCCCGCGGATCGCCTCGTGCTGGTCGAGCGCGCGCAGCAGCTCGCGCCAGGTGTTGGGCTCGGGCACGGCCACCGCGACCGGCACACCCAATTCCCGCAGCGCCGCGACCGGCTTGGGCCCGCGGGCCACCACCACCACCTGTTGCAGCAGTTCCACGAAGCGCTCGCGCGGGTAGACTGTTTCCGCCACCGCCGCGAGCGCCCGCGTCCCCACGCCGGTGAGGAAGATCACCATGTCGAAGCCGCTCTCGGCTAACGATCTGGTAAACTCCAGCGCCTCGGTGTTCGATTCCCGGGGAAC
>JACQDI010000499.1 GCA_016201195.1 Acidobacteriota bacterium
CAGCGATGCGATGCCCGTCGGACTCGGACGGCGGTGCCAGGTGCTGCCGGCAACCGCAGCGCTGGCGCGTCATTCGGAGGTGGAGTGCATCTGTGGCTAACAGGGCGCTGCAAGCGACGGCCAAAAGCGGGCCGCGCCTGAGCGCCCAAGTCGTTAGGCCCTTGGTCGCCCCCGCTTTGCCTGCCGTGAGACGACGCCGGCGCGACGACGGCGCGATTGACAACGCCCATAGGCTATGACCATAATCATGGTCATCAATGGCCGGCAGGCGACCGTTCGCGTTGGTCTATGACTTGGAAGTCAAAACCCAACTGCGAGCGATCGAGCCCAAGTATCGCGGCTTGATTCGGATGACCATCGAAGAGCAGTTGCGGTTCGAGCCGGACAAAGAAACGCGGAACCGAAAGCCACTGCAACGACCGGTGTTGTTCGAAGCGACGTGGGAGCTCCGGTTTGGTCCGGAGAACCGCTTCCGTGTGTTCTGTGCTGTGAGCCACAAACGCCAGGAGGCGCAGATCCTCGCGATCGGGACCAAACAGCGGAACCGGCTGACAATCGGACGAGAGGAGATCAAGTTATGAAGATCGCTTCGGTGGCGGATATCAAGGCACATTTCAGCGCCTACCTGAGGTCAGCCGAGCGCGCCCCGGTTGTCGTCACTCGCGCCGGTAAACCCGTAGGAGTGTTGCTGGCGATCGACGATGAAGAAGAGTTGGAGCGCCTGGTGTTGGCCTACTCGCCACGGCTGCGAACGCTTCTAAATGCCGCTCGGCAACGCATTCGAGCGGGGGCTGGCATTCGCCACGAGGATTTATGGCAAGAGTTCGAACGCGGCAACGAGAGCCCGCGGCACAGCGGCCCGCACTCGAAAACAGTCTAAACGAAGCAACTATAAGGCCGACGAACACGCCAAGCCTTCTGTGCGGAGGGGAATGAAGTTTGAGCTTGTTACCTCGATAGCAGACGCGGAGGTCATCGCCGCCGGCCCCGGTATGCGGGTTCGCTTGTACCTCCGCAAAGCTTACGGTGATGCTCGGTGGCGAAAGATGAAAGGGACGCTACTGTTCGGCTACCGAACGGCGCCTGCGCACGGTAGAGTTACGCTGGTATGAGGCCCGTGGGATCGGCAAAAGAGACCTGAAAGTCAAACGCTACTTGGACGAATGATGAAAGCACAGACCCAACCGTTCGCTCTTTGTATCGACAACACCGACTATCAAGCATCCCTCATTCCCGGCAAGGTCTATCGGATTGTTCCCGTTCCGCGAGCGGCCAGGGATGAGTTGGTGCGGGTCGTCGACGAGAGTGGCGAGGATTACCTGTATCACAAAAGTCATTTTGTGTTTGTGGATTTTCCGCCGGCGGTGAAAAGGAAGATCCTTGCACTGGAAGGCGTCGCCTAACAACGAAGGCATGCACCCGACCGCCCAAGAACCGGGCGGCGGGTCACGCCCAGATCGTTAGCCGGACCAAAGGGCCCCAGACTGGCAGGGGCAGCGACCGGTCTCCCACCATCCGAAGATGGTAAACTGGGGTCGTGTCGACAGAGGAAATTCTCGCCGAGGTGCTGCGACTTCCCCGCACCGAACGGGCTCGCCTCGCGGAGGAGGTTCTGTCGAGTCTGGAAGAGCCAGAGGAGGAGGTCGTGGCCGCATGGGCGCGCGAGTTAGAGCGCCGCTCACGGGAAATCTCCGAGGGCTGCGTCCAGGCCGTGGATTGGGAAACCGCGCGGGAGCGGATTCTAAAAGAGCTCGGGCAACAGCGTGCGAGTCGTTCTTCATCCTGAGGCCGACGCTGAAGTCCTGACCGCAGCTTTGTGGTACGACGAACAACGCCCCGGCCTCGGAGGTGAGTTCATGGCTGAGGTGACCGCGGTCCTGCAAAGGATCGAAGCCGCTCCAAACTCGTTTCCACGCTGGGCCGGCGCCACTGGGACGGCGGAGCCTCTCCGTCGAGCGGCGATGCATCGTTTTCCGTACTTGGCAGCTTTCGAGGGGCATGGGGACCGCATCCTCATCCTGGCAATCGCGCACGGGAAACGGCGGCCTCTCTATTGGCTGGCGCGTGCGACGCCAGGGCCCGGCTAACCCGGCGCTGCAGGCGACGGCCAAAACTGGGCCGCGCCTGGTCGTTAGCCGCCACTGCTGGGGCGCGGATCGCGACCGGTTCGCGGGCGACCGCGCCCCCTGGGCCGCGCCGTCGGGCTATGATGAGCGCTATTGGCCACGAGGGACCGAGCTAAACCAGTGACTATAGACGACACCATCCTGTCGGATCCGCCCGATCCAGTCAGCGTCTCTCAACGTATCGAGATTCTCGATATCCTCCGGGGGTTTGCGCTTTTCGGAATGCTCGTAATCCATCTGAATAACTTCACTAACAAGGATCATGCGGTTCTCGGGGCGTGATCGATTTCCTGCTCTCCAATAAAGCTCTCCGCATTTTTTCCATGCTGTTTGGAATGGGGTTCGCAGTGCAGATGCTGCGGATGCAGGCGACGGGGCGGCCGTTCGTCCTCCTGTATCTCCGCCGCATGATCATCTTGTTCCTGATCGGCGCTGCAAATTGGTGCCTGGTGATGGGAAGGGGAGACGTCCTGCACACGTACGCCATCTACGGAGCCATTCTGCTTCTGTTCTCGCGGGTGTCTGCCAGGACTGCGTTGGTCTGGGCTGTCCTCTTCTTGGCCTCAAACGTCTGGCGCACGCCGATCATTAGAGGGCTGGATGGCGCATTTGGTGGGGCAGCAAAGCGTCAGGCTCTCAAACGGCAGCCTGGGCCTCCTTTGCCTCAGAGGTTGGAAGCGGCGAAGGAGCACGGAAGTTACGCTCAATTAGTAGCAGTGCAATCCGAGCAGTTTCGGAATTTCCATACTGACGCATTTGTGTGGACGGCGACCCTGCTGCCGACATATTACTTTCCGATGTTTTTCGTGGGCTTTGCTGCCGTGAAGAGCGGCTTGGTCCAGAGCTTGCCAGAGCGCAGGAAACTCCTCTGGCGCATTCTGTGGTGGGCGCTTGCCGTGGGTCTGGTGTCGAATCCTTTGCCGTACTTGCCGTATTCACCGCCATTTAAGACCGGCCCGTGGATCGGGCGGATCTCGTTTTTGCTCTCCGGTCCGTCATTGGGCCTTTTCTACGGGTGCGCGATTGCTCTGGCGCTTCAGAACGACCGGTGGCACCGGTTCCTTGCTCCGCTCCGCTGGCCCGGGCGAATGGCTCTGACGAACTACATGACTCATTACGCCATCGTAATCGCCATCTGCTACGGATTTGGATTCGGGCTCATGAAGAGGATCAACAGCCTGCAAGCGTTGGGGCTTGCGCTCCTGATCTTTCCTGCAATATCGCTCGTGAGCGCACGGTGGCTCCGGCGATTCCAGTACGGCCCTCTCGAATGGATCTGGCGAACACTGACATATGGCAGGTTCGCGGGCGTTCGCTCGCGTGGGGCAGCAGCGTCCGCGAGCGCCGCGTGACTGGAATCATCTGTTTTTCGAGACCGGCAGCCGCGGTCGGTCCCTTAGACGGATGGGTAACAGGCCGCTGTCCGGCCGTTCGCCACAATCGATAGCATGCCTCATTCTCGCGGCATGGCACAGAATCCGCTTAGCGGCGCGGCGGCTCCCGCAGCCGGCCTCTACCGCATCGACACCGCGGCCAAACCGAGGGACAGGAGTATCATGGCCGCCGCCGTCGTCCACGCAATGAAGTTGAACACGGGGGAGTTGGTCCACCCGCCCATGAGGTCGCGGCGGTTCACCAGCAGCAGCATGAAAATCAGGATCACCGGCAGCAGCACCCCGTTGAGCACCTGCGAGGCCAGGATCATTTTGACCAGCGGGAACCGAGGCAGCAGCACCACACCCGCGCCAAAAACGATCAGCGAGGTATACAGCCAATAGAAGACCGGCGCCTCTTCAAAGCGTTTGTTGACGCCGGACTCAAATCCCAGGCCCTCGCAGACCGAGTAGGCAGTGGACAGCGGCAGAATGGACGCCGCGAACAGGGAGGCGTTGAACAGGCCGGCGCTGAAGAACAGGTACGCGTAGCGGCCCATGGGGCGCAGCCCCTCGGCGGCTTCCGCCGCGTTGTGCAGATCCCGCGGCCCTTGGGCATAAATCGCCCCCGCGCAGGCCACGATAATGAAGAAAGCGATCACGGTCATCACCACGCAGCCCACCACCACTTCGATGCGCGACTCGGCGTACTGCTTGGCGTCAATGCCCTTCTCCACCACCGCCGATTGCAGGTAGAACTGCATCCACGGGGCGATGCTGGTGCCCACCATGCCGATCAGCATCACCAGGTAAGCGTCCTCCAGCATCAGGTGCGGCATCAAGCTGTCAACGGCCGCCTTCTTCCAGTCGGGACGGACCAGAAACGCCGACACGATGTAGGCGCCGTAAAAACCACAGGCGAGCAGGAAGACTTTTTCCACGCTGCGGTAGGTGCCCTTCACCACCAGCAGCCACACCGCCGCCGCCCCCAGGGGCACCGAGATGTAGCGACTAATGCCGAACAGCTCCAGCGACTCGGCGATGCCGGCGAACTCGGACATCACGTTGGTCAGGTTCACCAGCACCAGCAAGATCATGACGAAGAAAGTCGTGCGGAAGCCGAACTCCTCGCGGATCAGGTCGGAAAGACCCTTGCCGGTGACCGCCCCCATGCGCGAGCACATTTCCTGGGTGACCACCAGGGCCGCCATAATCGGCAGCAGGGTCCACAGCGGCAGGTAGCCGAAGCGCGCCCCGGCCTGAGAATAGGTGAAAATGCCGCCGGAATCGTTGTCCACCATGGCGGTGATGAACCCCGGTCCGATGACGGCGAAGAAGGTCGCGATGTGAACGCGCAGCCGGCGGAGCATTATTTCTGGCGCAGGGCGCTGATCACGTCGTCGGCGGTGATCACGCCCTGCAACTTATTTTCCTCATCCACCACCGGCAAGGTGAGGATGTTGTACTTGTCGAAATACTCGATCACCTCGTCGCGCTCGGTGTCGATGGAAACTTTGAGCAGCGGCTTGAGAGCCTGATCGCGCAGCGGGGCTCCGTCGGGCAGCACGAACAGCCGGGCCAGCGGGACCGCGCCCACCAACCGCTCTCCGGGGCCCACCAGAAACAGCATATTCAGGCTTTCCAGCAGCTCCTCGCTGCCGCGCAAAGCCTCCACCGCGTCGCGCACGGTGGCGTTCTCGTGCAGGGCCACCAGGCGCGTGTTCATCATGCCGCCGGCGCTGTCTTCCTTGTATTCCAGCAGCTCGCCGATCTCGGCCGCCGGCGTGTGTTCCATGTCTCCGAGGATCTCGCGGCTTACATCCTCCTCCACCTCGGCCAGCGCGTCGGCCGCCTCGTCGGGGGCCATGTCCTCCAGCAGGTCGGCCGCCTTGTCGGAGTCGAGCGACTCCAGGATGCTCGCCTGGATCTTGGGCTCGACCTCGGTAAGGGTGTCCGCGGCCACCTCGTCGTCGAGTGTTTCAATCAGGGCTTCGCGCTCGGCCGGTGGCAGGTCCTCCACGATGTCGGCCAGATCGGCCGGATGCAACTGGTTGAGCATGTCGGTGGCGATGTTCAGCTTCAGGCGCCGCTGCGGATCCGGCTCGATCAGGTTGCAATATTCCCAGCGGATCGAATTGGGCTTGATCGGTTCCTGGAGCCGCCGGATCGTCGCCGGAGGCGCCACGCCTTCCAGTAACCGGCGAAATGCGCCCCTCACGCCCACGTCCACTTCCAGCACCCACAGTTCCTGCCGCTCCCCGACCGACTCGATGGTCAGCGTCATATCGTTGACCCGCACCACCTTGCGCCCGTTGGCGTCGATGATCTGCTGGTCCAGCAGGTCTTTGCGCAGCAACAGGAACGACTCGTCGTGACGGTAGGGGGTCAGCAGGTCGTCCGACAACATCAGGCCCTTCAGCGAAATAGAACGGACCTGGCCGAAGCGGATCATGAATCGGGTGCGGCCACCGTCCCCCACCAGGTACCGCGCGACGCGCTTGGGATGGTCTGTGGGGGCAACCGCGGCTTCGACTATCCGGCCAATGCGCTCCCCGTCTGGGGCGAAGACCTTAAGGCCTGTTAATTCAGTGAGATACAGGATCCGGCTGAGGTCGATTGTGGGCATAACCGCTCCAAAAAAAAGCCCGCAGCGCACGACGCGCGGCGGGCAACGGGCCTTACCAATCGGCCCGGCGCCAGAAACACTTTTACGGTGCGCTCTACATCTCGGTCTTTAGGGGAAACCTCCCCTAACCCCAATATGCACCAAGACTTGCAGCGGTGCAAGACTTTTCTGACGCGGCCAAGACTTTGCGGCGGTCAGAAGCTCAACCGCAGCCCGAACTGGATCTGGCGGGGCGTGTTGACCTGGTTCAGGCGGATCAGGCCGAAATCGGCGGAGGTGACCGAGGTGTTGGGACCGCCGAAGATCACCTGGTTGGGCGCGTTGAACAGCTCCGTGCGGAAGTCCAGGCCGACGCGCTCGGTGATGGCGATGCGCTTTTCGATCAGCGCGTCCCAGTTGAAATTGCCGGGGTTGCGCACGTCGGGCAGGGTGCGGCTGACGTTGCCGAACAGGTAGGGCGGGGTGCGCACGAAGGCCGCGGCGTTGAAGTAGCGGGCGCCGTCCACGTACTGCCGCGAGCCGTCCAGGCGCGCTTTCTGCCCGGTGGCGTTGGGGCGCTGATTGCCACCGCCGCCGAACGAGTTGGTGTCGTTGGGCGAGGAGACGGCCACCGGGATGCCGCTCTCGGCCGTTACAAATCCAGCCACCGACCAGCCCCCGATCACGCGCGCCATCCAACCGTGGCTCAGGTACGGCTTGCCCACGCCCAGCGGCAGCTCGTAGCGGTAGCTGAAGCGCAGAATGTGGGGGATGTCGTAAAAGGAGAGCGAGCGGTCGCAGGAGTAACAGTAGGTGTTGTTCATGCCGGGCGCGATGCCGAACTGTCCGGCCATATCGGCCACGTTGTCCAGCAGCTTGCTGCGGGTGTAGGCCAGCAGGATGGCCAGGCCCTGGGAGAAGCGGCGTTCCACCAGCACTTGCAGGGAGTGATAGCTGGAATGGCCCACCGGGACAAAGGGGCTGGAAGTGCCGGTGAACTGCGGATAGGGCCGCAGAAGCTGGCCGCGCTGCACGGTGGAGCGGCTGAGGGTGGAACTGGGGTCGGTGATGACGCCGAAGAATGGATTGGCGACGGTCTGGTTGAGCCCCGTGCCCAGCGCCAGGAACTCCATCGGCAACTGGTTGTACTGCACGCCGCTGCTGGAGAGAGCCACGCCGGAGGTGCCGGCGTAAGCGGCGTCGAGCACCCAGGAGCCGGGCAACTGGCGCTGCACGTCCAAGGACCACTGCGCCTGATAGGCGAGGCGTTGCTGCCGAACCGACCCGGAGATTCCCAGGCCGAGGAAGGTCAGAAGCCCCAGGCTGTTGCCGGTGGGCTTTTGGATGCCCTGGGGGAAGGGGTCGCTCAGGTTGAACAGCGGGGTGACGCCATCGGGTGCGGCCACCAGCGAGGCGGTGGTGGAACTGAAGCCGATGGCCGTGTCGGGCCCCGGTGGATGCGGATGACGAAAGATGCCGGAGCCGATCCGGACGACGGTCTTCTCATTCCACTGGTAGGCCAGGCCGAGGCGGGGGTCGAGGTTGTTGCGGTCGGACAACTGGATGCGGGGGCCGCGCCCTTCGATCCCCACAAAGCCCACGCCACCGCGCAGGTTCGGGAAGCCGGGCACTTGGTCGCGAATGGGCGAGGGGCTTTCCAGATCGAGGAACACGTACTCGTTGCTCTTCTCGGTGCGCGGCAACTCCAGGGCGTAACGCAGGCCGTAGGTGAGGGTGAGCTTGCGGCTGAGGCGGTATTCGTCCTGCACGAACCACGCGTAGTAGGGATGGCGGTAGTCCTCAATGGGCCGGAACTGGTAGGAGACGGAAGCCACGCCCAGCAGCAGGTCGGCCAGGCCGTGGCCGGAGGCGCCGGCAGCGGCCAGGGGATTGGGCCCGCCGGTGAAGCTGCCGCCGGCGCTGAGTTGCAGCCCCGGCGAGGTGTCCACCCGCGCCGTGTACCAGCGCCAGTCAAAGCCGGTCTTGACGGTGTGGCTGCCCCGCAGCATGGTGAGCGAGACAGCGTACTGGTAGGTGATAGGCACGGCGCGGTTGGAGCCGGTGGGCTCGGGGCCCAGCGCGCCCATGCGGCCCACGGTGAGGCGGGGGAAGTACTTGACGCGCTGTCCGTCGGCGACCGATTTCGGGAAGCCGAGGGTGGTCTGGTCGAAGTCCAGCGTGAGGGGGGTGCGGTTGGTCTCGCTGTGGGCCAGCGAGAAGTGATGCTCCAGGATGCTCGTCGGGGAAACGGTCCAGGTGTGGTTGGCGATCCAGTTGATGCCGGGGATGCGGTTGGGGGTCTGGATGGGCGAGGCGGCGTGGCCGTAGACCAGCGGCTCGGCGTTCAGGTTCTGGAACCAGTTGTAGCGGAAGAAGACGGCGTGCTTGGTGGCGAGCTGGTGGTCGATGCGCAGGTCCACGCGGTTGGCGTCGAGCGAGTTGGCCGAGGCCAGAAAGTAGTTGTCGGTGTTGCTGCGCCCGCGTCCGGGCTGGTTGGGCTTCGGGTAGTAAGTAAGGAAGTTGACGCCGATGGGGTTGAAGAGATTGGAGGGGATGCGGTTGCCGAGGTACTGATCGCGGATGTAGCGCGTGGTGCCGGCGGGGCGGTCGGGATCGAGCCGCGTGGTGCGCGGGTCGAAGATGCGCAGCAGCGTACCGTCGGTGTCGAGGGACTGGGAGAAATCGCCCTGGCGCTCCAGATCGGTAGGCATGGTGCCGGTGAAGTTGCGGAGGCTCTTTTCGCGCAGGCCTTCGTAGCCGACGAAGAAGAAGGTGCGGTTGCGCCCGTTGTAGAGCTTGGGGAGCCAGACCGGGCCGCCGGTGGTGAAGCCGAACTGGTTGCGGCGGAAGGCGGGGCGCGGCTGGAGCGCGCGGTTGGCGTTGAAGCCGTTGGCGTCGAGCACGCTGTTGCGCAGAAACTCGTGCATGGTGCCGTGCAGGGTGTTGGTCCCGCTGCGGATGGAGAAGCTGACCACGCCTCCGCCCGTGCGTCCGAACTCGGCGGCGTAAGGGCTGGTGTTGACCTTGAATTCCTGGATGGCGTCCACCTGCGGGATGGCGGCCACCTGGTTGTTATACGACACGGTGTTGGCGGCGCCGTCGATGAGCACCTCGCTGGTGGAGCCCCGCCCGCCGTTGATGCGGAAGTTGTTGGTGGTGGACTGGCTGCGCAGGTTCAGGCCGGCGTTGAGGCCGGTGGTGACGCCGGGCACCAGGGTGAGCAGCAGCATGGGATTGCGCAGGTTGAGCGGGATAGAGGTGACGAACTTGTTCTCCACCACCGAGCCGCGGTCGGCGCGGTTGGTGGTCAGCAGCGGCGCGACGTCGGTGACGGTGACCGACTCCCGCACCTCGCCCGGCTTGAGGGTGAAGTGGAGGGTGCGGGACTGGCCGACCTCGAGCGTGACGGCATCGACGCGCGTGACCGCGAAGCCCGGGGCGGAGCAGAGGAAGTCGTAGACGCCGGGCGGCTGGGGCGGCAGCACGTAGTAGCCCTCGGCGTTGGAGACGGCGGTGTTGCGGATGCCGGTGGTGCGGTTGGCGATCTCGATTTTGGCGCCGGGCACGACGGCGTCGCTGGAGTCGGTGACCCGGCCGGAGACCACCGGGTTCTGGCCAAATAGGGGCAGTGCGGCCACTATGGCGCAGACGAGAAGTCGAAAGCGCATTCCAGGCCTCCTGTGGATGTCCTCATCTTAGCCATCTGGGGAAGGAGTCGTCAATGGAAAGCGCTCCAGCCCTCGGTCCCAGCCCGCGGAATCTCCAAAATCGACCCGCTGTATCAAAAACTAGCAACCAAAACGCGTTGAAAACCCAAACCCTCGGACGGGGGATTTAGTTCAACCCCGATTCTGTCGCGGCTTACGCGCGACAGGAATCCTTAATTTGTTAGCCAGCGCCCGCGGGGCCTTGCGACGCTTCGACTATAAACTTCGCCCGTTCATAGAGTTCATCAAAGGCGACGATCTCTGGTTCTTGGATCTGCCGCCGAAAGAGCTCGAACGAGCTGAATTTCGGCTCATTCACTCGGCCGTCAACTATGAACTCTCCCAGGCTCCCCGCGACTACAACCGACCGTGGTCGGAAGAGGTAAGCCGGCTCGCCTGTGGGATTGCCTTCGTCGTCCCGAGGGTCGAGTCGGCTACCGATGTTCTCTTCCGCACTCTGAACGGTCCGCTGCGCCTGCGCCACCGCTCCCGCCAGTTCGCGCGATATCGCCCATGTGTCTGATCTATAGGGTTGTCTCTCAAGAAGCGGCGTCGCATGCGTCTTGATCTCTGCGAAACACAGCGAACTCACACGGCCCCGCGTCCTGAGCAGGGCATCCGCGCGCTTGCCTGCGCCCCGCACAGGGCAGCCAGCAACGATTTACTCCAGCTTCTGCTTTTCGAGACTCGAAGTGAAAACGTAGAAGAGCCCATAACCGAAGATCCACGTGTTCTTCTCGAAAAAGGACTGCCACGCCGCTTCGGCCCCCGATACGTCGAGCCGACGAGTCTCCGACTCGAAGAACCCGGGTTGGTCTAGCATGCGACGGAACCGATTAAGCTCGTTCCGTCGATGGGCGACAGCTATGACGTCGCGCTCGGTTACATCGTTCTCCACGATTTCGACGATGCGCGTTTCGCAGCTTTCGTGATCGTGAATTTCTCAAGGTCCGCCTCGTCGATGCGGACCCGGTCCTGTCCGGTGAATCCTGCAACCCTGATTAGTGTCGCGAGCTCGAGCAGTTTGTCGATCTCATCTCCTCTCAGGCAAAACTGTGTCTCTGGATGGAGCTTGTCACTTCCCGCCGAAAACCGCTGGAGCGTGAGCGTTTCGATCTGGCGGTCGTCAATGTAGAACAGCGCCTTGATCTGCTGTCGCCCGGCAGATGTAACGCGGATCACGACTTCCTTCTTGATCTCGATCAGGCCGTCGCGTTCCCCGCCTTCGAACACGCGGTACATGAAGCGCGCTGGACGCGATTCGCCGGGGCCGCCCCGCGGAAACTCCTTACTGAAGTAGATCCGGTCCGGCCGCCTTCCCGAGATGTAGTCCTCGTCACCCGCCATGCGTATCGTCCTCTGTGGCTAACGCCTTTGGCGTTCACCGGCGCGTCGCCTTTTGGCGCGTCCGGTGCAACGCTTCGTTAGACATCTGCCCACCGGGTTACGTCAATCTGTTCCCGGTATTCACCTGCCCCTTTGCAATCCTGATCAGAAACCGCAGGGCCTCATTGACCGAATCGGAATCAGGAAACGTCTCTGCGACATCCGGCGCCAGACGAACGGTTACTTCATGAGGAGTTTTTCGCCCCGGCCCTCGGGCCACGACGCGCAATGCCCGGAAATCGTATTCGGGCCGCAGTTCGTCATCCATTCTTCGACTAGATTTCTTCGGCATAGATCTTTCGCTCATGGCGGGTTGCTTCTCGCGCGCTGATGATGCGAATCGCATCAGATCTCTCTGTATAAGCCACCACCAACAGACGCCCTTGTTTGGATTGGCCCATGATGATGAACCGGCTTTCCTCCGTTGAATGGTCAGGATCAGCAAACACCAGAAACAAGTCATCATCGAACACCGTCTTGGCGTCGTCAAAAGAAACCCCATGCTTGGCGAGATTCCTCTTGGCTTTCCTTGGATCCCACGCGAACCCCACGAGTTGAGCATAGCACCGGTGCGTTCGCTCTTGGCATCCATGACGGCTGTGGCACTCAGATGTCTCTCCCGTAAATACCCGTAACCCATTGGTTCGACGCGCCCGCCCGAAGCGGGTATTTTCATCCTTCGTTGTCGGCCGCAGGCCGGTGAGGAACTAACGGCTTGGGCATCACCCGCCGCCCGGTTTTTGGGCGGTCGGGTGCATGCCCTGGTTGTTAGGCAGCGTGACCAAGAAGTCACAGCTGCCAAAACGGGTAAGACCGCGTGTGCCATTATCAGGAGCGTCATCCTACTGACTTTGCCAGCCTTGGCCTCAGATTCCTGAGAGCGATAGAAGACGGCGCTAGCTAGCTACTTTCTGGCGCAAAAATGAAGGTGTATCCCCAGTATTTTCACAGGTGGTCGGCTCGCCTTCGAGCCGACTCATACAGGCTTCGTCACTGCCGACCGGCGGCCCGGTT
>JACQDI010000500.1 GCA_016201195.1 Acidobacteriota bacterium
GACTTCGAGCCGATGTAGGAGATCTCAGTCGAAAGGCCGCGGCGCAGCTCGCGCTGCACGGTCAGGTTCCAGTGCTGGTAGTGCGGGGTGGGCATGACCGGATCGAGCGCGAAGATGGTCGTGCCGGTGGGGTTCGAGAGCGCGTCAGCCGGGATGCCGGTCTTGAAGTTCACCGGATTGTGCGTGGTGGGCAGCCGGTCGGCGGGGTTGTAGTTGGACTCCACCTGGTTGGGCACCGAGAAACCCACGCTGGGCTGCGCCCACAGCCCGATGTCCTCGGCGCCGTAGTAGAGGCCGTAGCCGCCGCGGACCACGGTTCGCGAGTCCAGCTTGTAGGCGAAGCCAAACCGCGGGCCGAAATTCTTCTTGTGCGGCGGGCTGTTGAAGTACCGGGTGGCGTTGCGGTCGAGCTTGATGATGCCCTTGTCGACCTGCCGCTGGAGCGCCGCCGGGATCGGCCCCTGGTAGCCCGGGAATTGCAGCACGCTGGTGTAGGGATTGAGCGCCGAGCCGCGGTTGCCCGCCTCGAAGACCGGGGTGACGTATTCCCAGCGCATGCCCACGTTCAAGGTCAGGCGCGGGCTCACCTGGTAGGCGTCCTGGACGAAGGCGGCGTGGGAACGGCGGCGGTAGTCATTAGTAATGAGGTTGCCGAAGCGGACACGGTTGGGCTCGCTCAGCAGGAAATCGGCGAAGGGCTCGCCCGAGGATCCCGCGCCGGCGGTGTAATGGCCGTCGAAGAAAAACTCGCCCATGGGAGAGAGCCCGCCGGAGAAAGACAGGAACTGGATACGGCGATAGTCGTAGCCGAGCTTCACGACGTGACGTCCGTGGTTCCAGGTGGCTGTGTCGTTGAACTGGTTGACCTCGTTGTAGGCCTGGTCCGGGCCCGCGCCGCCCAGCGGCGAGAGGGCGTTGGAAAAAGTGATCTTGGTCAGGCCTCCGGTCAGGCCATTCCCCTGGATCGGGATGCCCTTGAGCCCGATTTGGGAATTGATGTCCTGGCCGGCGAGCGCAAGCGACGTGAGCCGGTTCTCCTCGGTGCGGCCGAAGCGCGCCACGTTGATCAGGCCGGCCGAAAAAGTGTGGGTCTCGTTGAAGACGTAGCCCCGCGCGTCCTGCACCAGGTCGCTGTCGGTGGAAAGAATCGTCCCCGTAAACGCGCTGAGCTGGGGAGTCGTCTGCCGCGAAATCTGGAAGCGCCCGAAGAGCTGGTCGCGATTACTGAGGCGCTGGTCGCCGCGCACGGCAAATCGATAGTCGTTGAGCTTGTTGGGGACCGCGGTGAAGTAGTTCTGTGCGCCCAGGGTGTTGGGCTTCGGAATCGCATCGGCGATCTTGCGCGCCACCGGATCGACCCGGCTGGCGGGCACCTTGTTGTCGGCGAAGGGCTGGCCGTTGGTGGGATCGTAGATCGTCGGGCTGCCGGTGAAATCCCCGCCGACCTGCCCCGGCGTGGCCACGTTCGCGGAAGTGAACGCGCCCGGAGACCGCCGCGGCTGCCGCTCGTAGTTGACGAAGAAGAACGACCGGTTGTGACCGTCGTAAAGCTTGGGTAGGTAGACGGGACCGCCCACCGCGCCGCCCCATTGGTCGTAGCGATAGGGGCTCTTCGGCACCTTACGCGCGTTGTTGAAAAACGAATTGGCGTTGACGTCCGATCCCTGCCGGTATTCGAACGCCGACCCGTGGATCTGGTTGCCGCCGCCCTTGGTGATCACCGTGACCGCCGCACCCCCGCCCCCGCCGAACTCGGAGGAGAAAGCGTTGGTCTGAACAGTGAACTCGGCGATGGAATCGATCGAGGGCGCGATGGCAAAGGTGCGGCCGGACTGGATGTTCTGGTTGTAGCTGACGTTGTCGATGCCGTCCAGCGTGAAGCGGGTCTGGGTGCTCTTGATGCCGCTGGCAGAGAAGCCGGCGCCAAAGCGATCGGCGCCCCGATTGGGGTTGGTGGGTGTCACGCCCACCGTGAGCTTCGAGAGTTGGTTGTAGTTGCGGTCGAGGATCGGCAGCTCGGTCTTCAACGTCCCGGAAATGGTGTGCTCCTTGGAGACATCCACAGTCTGGAGAGTGGTGACGGTGGCCTCCACGGTTACCGACTCGTTCACGCTGCCGACCTGGAGCGTAATCTCCAGGCGCGGAATCTGCTGGGCGCCCACCGAGACCACGTCGGAGACGGCGGTCTGAAAGCCCTCGAACTTCACCGTGGCCCGGTAGCGCCCCGGCCGCAAGGGTGTGGCCAGGTAGTCGCCGGTTGCGCCGGTGCTCCCTTCCACCACCTGGTTGGTGTCGACATTGGTGATGGTGACGCGGGCCATAGGCACGACGGCGGCTTTGGGGTCGCGAACGCTGACCACCAGGCCGCCCGTGTCCTGCTGGGCAAACAA
>JACQDI010000501.1 GCA_016201195.1 Acidobacteriota bacterium
GATACGGTGGCCGCCCTCTAGCATGTGAAACTCGACGTCGTGGATCCGCGTCCGCAGACGATCCGGATACCGCTCGGTGACCGCCGGCGGGTAGAACTCGTCCTCGCGGGTGGTGATGTGGAGAGCGGCGGCGTGGGTGGGCTCATAGGGGCCGTGGTCCCAATCGCCGGGGATACCGCCGCAGATGGCGATGACGCCCCGCACCGCCTCGGGATAGGTACACACGAACCGGTAGTTGAGGGAAACCGACTGGGAAAACCCGACCAGCACTGCGGGCCGGCCCACGTCTTCGAGCACGCGCAGGATCATGTCGTGGTGCAGGCGGCGCGAGTGCTCGGGCTCGAAACGAGTCGACCAGTGAAAGGCCACTGCCGACTGTTCCTGACCGTCCTGCTTGACCCAAAGTTGATACGGCCCTTGCGGCGACGCGATGAAGTGCTCCTCTCCCACCAGGCGGGCGGTCAGCCGCAGCATCTGCCCCGGGGTCATGGCGTGGCCATGCACGGCGATGACCAGGCACGCGCGCTCTGATACCGGCTCGGGGGCGTGCAGCAAGTAGTTGCAGCGCAGCGGCAGAGTGAAGCTTCGTCTTTCGGCCCGGTCCGGATCCATGCTCTTAGAGTAACGTTTTAGGGTAACGTAGAACGTATGAAAAACCTGCTCCTGGTCTGCGCCCTGCTTTCTTCGGCCCTGGCGCAGCAGAAGTACGACGTCAAGGCGAACTACCGCAAGACCGAGTACATGGCGCCCATGCGCGACGGCGTGCGGCTGCACACCACCGTCTACACCCCGCGCAAATCGAGCGAGAAACTGCCGTTCCTGCTGTTCCGCACGCCCTACGGCACCGGCCCGTACGGTCCCGACGCCTACCGGGCGAACCTGGGGCCGTCGAGCCATTCCTTTGAGTTCGAGCAGGAAGGATTCATCTTCGTCTTCCAGGACGTGCGCGGCAAGTTCAAGTCCGAGGGTGAGTTCACCGTGATGCGGCCGCACAGGTGGAACAAGACGGGACGCGAGACCGACGAATCGAGCGACACCTACGACACCATCGAGTGGCTCCTGAAAAACATTCCCAACAACAACGGGCGCGTCGGTCAGATCGGCACCTCCTACCCCGGCTTCCAGGTGGTGCACGGCATGATCGAGGCGCACCCGGCGCTGAAGGCCTCGTCTCCCCAAGCCTCCCCTTCGGACATGTACCTCGGCGACGACTTCCACCACAATGGGGCGTTCCGCCTGATGTACACCTTCGGGTGGCTGTCGGCGAACGCCCGCGCCCGCACAGGACCCTCGGAGAAGGATTCCCAGCGCTTCGATCCCGGCACGCCCGACGGCTACCGCTGGTTCCTCGAGCTGGGGCCGGTGGCCAACGTCAATAAGCGTTACTTCCACGACCAGGTGCCGGAGTGGAACAACTACATGGAGCACGCCGACTACGACGAGTTCTGGCAGCGCCAGAACGTGCTCCAGTACCTGAAGAACATCACGCACCCGGTGCTCAACGTGGCCGGATGGTTCGACGCCGAGGATTTCTACGGCCCCATGACGATCTACCAGGAAATTGAAAAGACCACGCCAAATAACCGGAGCATCCTGGTAGTAGGGCCGTTCAGTCACGGCGGGTGGAACAGCCACCCGGACGGCAATTCGCTCGGGAACATCCGGTTCGCCGGTGAGCCCGCCGTCTACTTCCGACAGAAGGTGCAGTTCCCGTTCTTCCGCTACCATCTCAAACAAAAAGGCGAGCTGAACCTGCCGGAGGCGCTGGTGTACGAAACGGGATCGAACCAGTGGCGCTCTTACGACCACTGGCCGCCCGTCAACCGGACGGCCGACAAGCGGCTGTACTTTCGCGCTGGCGGGAAGCTTTCGTGGGACCCCCCCCAGGAGGCCGGCGCCGGGGCGTTTGATTCTTACATCAGCGATCCTGCGAAGCCGGTCCCGTTCTCGGCCGAGACGCGGTTTTCGCAGGGTCACCTGTGGATGGTCGAGGACCAGCGGTTCGTCGCGACGCGACCCGACGTGCTGGTCTACGATGGCGCGGAACTGGGCGAGGACACCGCGCTGGCCGGCCGCCTGATCGCAAAGCTCTTCGCCTCCAGCTCCGGCGCCGATTCCGATTTCGTGGTCAAGCTCATCGACGTCTATCCGGGTGACTCCAAGGACAACGATCCCAACCCCGCCGGTGTTCGCATGGGACATTTTCAGATGCTCCTCTCGGGCGAGGTGTTCCGGGCAAAATATCGTAACGGCTACAGCAAGCCCGAGCCGCTGATCCCCAACCAGCCCACCGCCATCGAGATCGACCTGCGCGACAAGAACCACCGCTTCCTGAAAGGCCACCGCATGATGGTGCAGGTGCAAAGTTCCTGGTTCCCAGTGATCGACCGTAACCCGCAGCAGTTCCTCAATACCTACACGGTCACGGAACAGGATTTTCAGAAAGCCGAGCAGCGAATCTATCGATCGCGGGATTTCCCGTCCCACGTGCAGGTGTCGGTGCTGGGAACTCAGTAGGAGTTTGGACAGTTGATGAGGATGCTTCTTCTCGGGCTGCTGGCGCTCACCGCTCCCGCCGCGACTGTCTATGAAGTAGGCCCCGGCAAGCCGCTGGCCGCGATCAGCCAGGTTCCCTGGGCGACGCTCGAACCGGGCGACACGGTGCTGATCTACCCGCGGCCCGAACCTTACAAAGAAAAGTGGGTGATCTGCCGGCAAGGGACGGCTGACGGGCCGATCACGGTGCGCGGCATTCCCGGCGAGAACGGCGAGCTGCCGGTCATCGACGGCAGCGCCGCCACCACGCCCGCCGGCCTCAATTACTGGAACGAAGCGCGCGGGGTGATTAAGATCGGCGGCGCCAACAACCCGCCGGACACCACGCCCCGCTACATCACCATCGAGAACCTGGACATCCGCAGCGCGCGCCCGCCCTACACCTTCACCGGCCGCGCCGGCGTGCCCGAGACTTACGCCCTCAACGGCGCCGCGCTCTACATCGAGAAGGGCGAAAACATCACCCTGCGCGGCCTGACGCTCCACGATAGCGGCAACGGCTTGTTCATCGGCTCGAGCAACGAGAACGTCACCCGCGACATTTTGGTCGACGCCAACTACATCTACGACAACGGGAACCTCGGCAGCGGCTTCGAGCACAACAGTTACACCGCGGCCCTGGGGATCACCTTTCAGTACAACCGTTACGGGCCGCTGCGGGCGGGCGCGCTCGGCAACAGCCTCAAAGACCGCTCGGCTGGGCTGGTGGTCCGCTACAACTGGATCGAGAGCGGCAACCGCCAGCTCGACTTGGTAGACGCCGA
>JACQDI010000502.1 GCA_016201195.1 Acidobacteriota bacterium
GACCGCCGAGGTAATTTTTCGGTAGACGAACTCGAACCCGCGGCGCGGCGACTCGTGGTTGAACAGAATGCCGCTGCTCGCGTGCAGCCGGTAGGCCTCCCGGTAGTTGCGCGTCAGGTCGAACCCGGCGACCTTGCTGATGCCGTAGACCGACCGCGGGTGGAAGCGGGTCGTCTCGTGCTGCGGCGTCTCCTCGGCCGCGCCGAACATCTCGCTCGAGCCGGCAAAGTAGAACCGGCAGCGCGGGGCCAGGTTCTTGACCGCCGCCAGGAGGTAGTGGGTGCCGTTTACGTTGGAATTGAGGGTCGAGAACTCGTCGTCAAACGAGTAGCTCACAAAGCTCTGCGCGGCCAAGTGGTAGCATTCCTGCGGCTCCACCGCCGCCACCACCTGGTGGAGGCTGGCATAGCTTTCGAGCGAGGCCGCGTGTAACGTGAGCTGCGGCAGCAGGTGGTGGATGCGCGAAAGCCGGTGCTCCGGATCCTCGAGCGCCACCCGCCGCACGATGCCGTGCACGGCGTAGCCCTTGGCCAGCAGCAACTCGGCCAGATAGGAGCCATCCTGACCTGTAATTCCGGTGAGCAGCGCTCGGCGCTGGGCCGTGTCCGGGATGCTTCCCGAACGCCGCGCTGCGGCGCGCGCCGTCCCACTATGCTCTGGATTCATGCTGCTCCAGGAAACGTTCCAGCTCGTCCGCCGTTCTTCGCCAGGTGTAGTAGGAGGCCGCCGCCGCGCCGCCCTCCGAGAGTCGCGCGCGGAGCGTGTCGTCCTCGAGCAGCTTCTCGAGCGCCCCGGCGATCGCGTCCGAACTGCCCGGTTCTACCAGCCACGCACTCTCCCCGTGGGCGGCATACTCGGAAACCGCGCCCACCCGCGTCGAGACCACCGCACACCCGCACGCCATGGCCTCCAGGGGCGGCAGGCCGAAGCCTTCGAGCAGGCTCGGAAAAACGAACATGGCGTGATCGCGCAGAAGATCCCCGAGCGCCTGGTCGCTGAGCTTCGAGCTTTGCAGGTATCCTACGGGCGGCGGCGCGCCATCGCTCGGGCACAGCAGCCGGACCGCTACCTCCGGGTGCTTCCTGCGAACTGCCTCCATGGCCTCCAGGCCGATAGAAAACCCTTTTCGCGGCTCGAGCCCGCGATACAGCAGAATCGTCTTCGATGCCGGCTGGCTCGAGGGGGGATGAAAGTAGGCCGGATTGACCCCGGCGAAGATCATGCCGTCGACCTTTATCCCGCGGGAGTGAATCATGGCGCGCGTCGCTCGGCAGTCGCTCACCCGCAGGAAAGGAAGCTGGTAGGCGCGCTCGCTGAGCGACCGCAGCCGTTCATCGCGGTACTCTTCCAGGTGGTGAACATACTGCACGACGCGCCCGGCCATGCCGCGCCAATCGTATTCATATGCCTGATACCAGTTGTTGCACAAGAAGTACCAATCCGAGTCCCCCAGGTGTCGCCGGCCGGGCCGCAGCAAATACCGGCGAACCGTCAGCTTCTCGCCCGGATCCCCGAGCCAGCGGAAGCGATGGTCGATCGCCTCTCGAACGAGCGACGCGGCGACCATTCGGAAGCGGGAGTAAAAGCGTCTCCACGTTCCGGGGCGCCCGGCCGCAGCGAGCTGGTGGTAAATCCACTGCGGGACCAGCGGCACGGCCACCCTCACCTCGTATCCTCGATGCGCAAGCTCGCTCGAGAGCTCCGCGAAAAGTCTGGTCACCCCGGAATAGGAATTGCTCGAGAGCAGGAAGGTGACCCTTTTCCTTCGCGGCGGGCGAGGTTCACGCGCTCCCATCCGCTTGGTAATACTTGTGGTAATACTTGCCGTAATAACCGTAGTAGTGATACCGGTCGCTCAGGCCTTCGTGAACGGCGTTGAGGACCACGCCGACGACATTCGCGCGCAGCCGGTGGAGCGTGTTGACCACCGAGGCCACCGCCTTGTATTCGGTCTGCCCGGCCAGCGCCACGATCACGATTCCGTCCACCAGCGAGGCCATCTGCAGCGGCTC
>JACQDI010000503.1 GCA_016201195.1 Acidobacteriota bacterium
CTGCTCGGCGAGCGGCGCCTCCGTCGAGGCGTTGCCCTTGCCCAGAAAACCGAAGTTCAGCGGCCAGGCGTCGGCCGCTTCGAGCATTCGCGCCAGGTTCCACGCGCCGGGGGTGCATGTGGTGGCCGCGGTCCCGGTGGCCGGCCCGGTACCGCCCCCGATCATGGTCGTCAGACCCGCCGACAGCGCCTCGTACACCTGCTGCGGTGAGATGAAGTGAATGTGGCTGTCGACGCCCCCGGCGGTCACGATCAGGTTCTCCCCGGCGATCACCTCGGTCGCGGCGCCCACCACCAGCTCCGCATCCACCCCCGCCATCGTGTCCGGGTTGCCCGCCTTACCTACTTTCACGATCCGCCCGTCCTTGATCCCGATGTCTCCCTTCACAATGCCCCAGTGGTCCAGGATCAAGGAATTAGTAATGACCACGTCGAGCGCCCCGTTCCGCCCCTCGCGGACGGCCCTGCTCGACTGCCCCATCCCGTCCCGAATCACCTTGCCGCCGCCGAAGGTGATCTCGTCCCCGTAAACGGTGAAGTCCTTCTCGACTTCGATGATCAGCTCCGTGTCGGCCAGCCGGACCCGGTCCCCCGTGGTCGGGCCATACAGATCCGCGTAAGTGCGGCGTGGGATCTCGAGACTCATCGCGTCTTCTCGTTGAGCGGGCCGTTCACCAGTCCGTTATGGCCGTACACCGCGCGCGCGCCGGCAAACTCGACCAGGGTCACCTCTTTCTCCTCGCCCGGCTCAAACCGCACCGCTGTCCCCGCGGCAATGTTCAGCCGCCTCCCGTACGCCGCCTGGCGGTCGAACTCCAGCGCCCGGTTGACCTCATAGAAGTGGAAGTGGCTCCCCACCTGCACCGGCCGGTCCCCCGTATGCCGTACTACTATCTTCACCATCCTCCGCCCGGCGTTTGCCTCGATCGCCGTGCTCTCCAGCAGATATTCCCCTGGTTTCATCATTTCACCGGATCGTGGACAGTCACCAGCTTGGTGCCGTCTGGAAATGTGGCCTCCACCTGGACCTCGTGGATCATCTCGGGAACCCCATCCATGAGGTCCTCTCTCGTCAAGATGGTGGCGCCGAAACTCATGATCTCGGCCACTGTTTTCCCGTCTCGCGCGGCCTCCAGGATCTCCGCCGTGAGGATGGCCATCGCCTCCGGATAGTTCAGCTTTACCCCGCGCGCCCTCCGCCGTCGCGCCACTTCCGCAGCAGTGAAAATCAGCAGCCGCTCCTGTTCCCTCGGGGTCAAATGCATACTAGTACACCTTGCGCGGCGCGATCGCCTCCTGGCCGTACAGTTCCCTCTTTGCCGTCCTCCAGAACACCATCAGCCCGCTGGTGATCTCCCTCCCCTTCACACTCAACCCGCGGACCATCAGCCCGTCCGCCACCAGCGCGCTGACCCCCCATGATACTTCAGAAGGCCGCGTCAGTTCCCCCGCCAGCTCCTCCAACTGCTTCTCCAGCGCCGCCCACCGCGCCGCCTCCACTCCCACCCGGCAGATGTAAAACGTCGCCCAGTAACGATACGGGCCCAACCGCGCCGGCGAAGAGAGCGGCCGCGCGCCCGGCTCCAGCCGTATCCGCTCCAGCGCCACCGGTTGCCCCTCCGCCGCCACCTCCGACTCGATCTGCAACAGCTCGTAATCGAACAACTCGCGCCGTGCCTCACGCCCCGGAGCCACCGTTTCCCACCAGAACAATCCCGCTCCCGGCCCCATCTCGATCCGCGTTTCCTGCCGGTAGCGCGAACCCGCGAACGGAATCACCGGGTCCGGCAGGTACTCCATCCACGCGTTCTCCCCCAGGCGAATCTCGGTCACCTGCACGGCGGCGGGCGCCCCGGACCGGCTGCGGTAGATCCGCGTAGCCCCCGTCGAGGTCACCTGCGCGCCCGCCTCCGGCCCCACCTCCATCGTCACCCGCAGCCCGTCGCCCCCCAGCACCCCGCCCGACAGGTTATGCAGGTGCACCAGTGCGCCGCCATTGTCCAAAGGAAACCCGCGGATCACTTGCAGCGGCGGGTGCTGCTCGCCCACGGTCACCACCGTCTGCCCGGCCGCGGGATGACGCTCGAAGCGCAGCCGCAGCCGTCCCTCCACCCGATATCGTTCTACCGTCTTCACAGTCGGCAATTCTAGCGTCTTTCGGCCCTAGCCCGTGGCAAAACCCCGCTCCCTCACGGTCGCGGCTCGGTAAGGCGCTGAATCTACAGAGCCGCGCGCGTCAGCAAGCGGTTATCAATGACTTTCGCCACGGGCTAGCTGATGAACAACCGCGTGCCAAGCGCCGGATGCCGCATGGAAGCCAGTTCCACCAGCGGCGTGAACGCTGGCGTTTCCTCGCCAGTTGCGGCCGCAGCCCGGACCAGGGCCGGCTTGAGATCACACTGCATTCGCGCCGCCTGGCTCTGCCCCAGAGGCATCAGCCGCTGGCTCGCCGAGATCAGCCCGGTGAGCGATTGCTGCAACCACGCGAGCACCGTGGCCTGCTCGTCGAAGCCCAGCACACCGCCGGCGAGGCCGAAGGCCGTACTGTGGTGCCCCGCCCCGCCTTCGAGCGCGGCCGCGAGCACTGACCGCTCGCTCAGCCCCCACACCAGCTCCAGAAACCGCCGCCCCAACGTGAGGCTCGCCGCCCGGCTCTCCCGGGCCGGCTTGCGCGCGCTCAGCCGCCGGTTTAAATGGATCCACATCTCCAGCGCAAACCCGCCCGCCAACCGGTGTGCCGCCCGGCAAAACGCGGCTTCCATCCTCCCCGCCTCCGCCAGGTAGTCTTCGAGAAACCCCCGCAGCGATTCGACCCCCAGCAACCCATCCGCCGCCAGCGTCTCCACTCCAAACGAGTGCGCCACCGCCCCAATGGGCAGCGCGCTATCCGAAAGCTGCAACAGGCGCAGAAGCTGTGCGGACTCGACACTCATCAACGTCGACGCTTATCATAATACTGTGTCCCGGCGTCCCCCCGTCCCAGCGTCTCCCCGTCTCCCTGTCCCCGCGTCTCTCCTCTCTCTTCTCGCGTGTCTCTTCTCACTGGCCCCCGCCCCAGCCGCCACCCAGGCGCTCCGCTTCGGAAAGGTGGTGGACGGCACGGGCCGCGTCTTGTCCAACGCCGTCGTCGTGGTGGAGAACGACCGCATCCGCAGCGTGGGCAGGGACGTGCCCTCCGGTGTTCCCGCGCTCGATCTGACCCGCTACACCGCCATCCCCGGCCTCATCGACGCCCACACCCACATCACCTACTACTGGGATCAGGCGCCCGGCGCCCGCCCGTTCTCGCAAGCCGCCGCCCGCCTCCCGGCGGTGACCGTTTTTCTGGCCCAGGAAAACGCCCGCAAGACCCTTGAAACCGGCGTGACAACGGTCCGCAACCTGCACGCCTCCGACGCCTCCGATTTCGCCATGCGCGAGCTGATCCAAACCGGCCGCATGATCGGCCCGCGCATGTTCGTCTCCGGCTACGGGCTCTCCATCTCCCGCTCCGCCCCGCGCCCCGGCTTTGTCTCTCCACCCGGAGGCCAGGCTGACGGCCCGGCCAAGGTCATGCGCGTGGCCCGCCAGCAGATTGCCGCCGGCGCCGACTGGGTCAAGATGTTCGGCTCCACTGGCAGCTTCGACGATGTCTCCGGCCACCAGACGTTCACCTTCGAGGAGATGAAGGCCGCCGTGGATGTCGCCCACAACCTCGGCAAGCGCGTCGCCATCCATTCCTACGGCCCCGCCGGCGCTCGCGACGCCGTCCACGCCGGCGCCGACTCCCTCGAGCACGCCGCCGATCTGGATGAGGAAACCATTACCGAGATGGTCCGCCGCAAGACCTTCTACGTCCCCACCATCGATCACAACCGCTATTACGCGGAGACCGGAGACCAGTTCGGCTTTGCCCCCGGCTACGCCCCGAGCCTGAAGGCTTTCATCGAGCGTAACCTCGCCACCGCCCGCCGCGCCGTCCAGGCCGGCGTGCGCTTCGCCATGGGCTCTGACGCCGTGTACACCATGTTCGGGCAGAACACCCGCGAGCTCGAATGGTTCGTCAAGGCCGGCATGACCCCCGCCCAGGCCCTCGCCGCCGCCACCACCAACGGCGCCGCCCTCCTC
>JACQDI010000504.1 GCA_016201195.1 Acidobacteriota bacterium
ATTTCACCGGACGCGGCAACACGTTCTTGAGTCCCAGCGCCGGCCTGGTCGTCGCTGACGGCTCGCGCCGCTGGCGGGCTTCGGTTTACCGCAGCTTCCGCGCACCCACGCTCAACGAGCTGTTCCGCGCCTTTACCGTCGGCAATATGCTGACCATCGCCAACCCGGATCTGCGGCCGGAGACCCTGGTCGGCGGGGAAGCAGGCGTCGACTGGCAGACCCGAACCGTGCTGGTGCGTGGCACTCTGTTCAGGAACGAGATCAATAACCTCATCACCAACGTAACCCTCAACGCCGCCACCCGCCAGCGCCAAAACTTCGGCTCGGCCACCACGCGAGGCGCGGAAATGGAGGTGGAAAAAGTGTTTCGCCGCTTTCGGGCCTCGGCCGCGTACCTGTTCGTCGACGCGCGTTTCGACAACCGCCGCCGCATCCCGCAGGTGGGCAAGCACCAGGGTTCGGCCCAGGTTATGTATCAATCGCGAGGAACGCTGGCCAGCCTCGGCGTGCGCAGTTACAGCCTGCAATTCGAGGATGACCTGAACCGCCTGCTGCTCCCCGGCTTTGCCAGTGCGCAGTTGCTGGTGCGCCAGCGGCTGGCCAAGGGATTCGCCGCGGTGGCCAGCGTGGAGAACCTGCTGAACCGCGTCTACCTGATCGGCTTCACGACCTACCCAGCCCCCTTGGCCCCCACGCCGACACGCGGCGGTCCACGCCTGTGGCGGGCCGGGCTGCGCTGGGAGTCGGGTCGATGAGGATAGGCTACAGGGCTACGCGCGTGCCTTGGACCAAGGGAGCGAGTTGTCGCTGCAGTTCTTCTTCGGTCCAGTGGCCGCTGGAAAACTCTGCCAGCCTTAGCTGCACTTGATGGGCTAGCGTTCGGGCTGAGGCGTCGCCGGTGGCTCCAAGGTCCCAGGTCGCTGGGATAAACCAATCGTGGAACTCACCAAGAGAGATTTGACCGGCGAGGTAACGAGCCAACCAATCACGGATCAACAATTCCATGAGATACCGCCTTATAAGACCGGTACCCGAGCAGGAGTTACGGCGGATGTTCAACCAGGGCCAGTACTACGAACGGACCCAAACAGGTGAGCTTTGGGAGGATCCGATGGCCGATGCCCACCCATCGCCCGAGCGGTCCCACGAACCCGTGTGCACCCACAGCCAGATTATTGCATACAGGGACGGCTCTGGCAAGAAGGTAGCGGTCGTGCACCAATACCTCCGGCGGGACGGAAAACTTGGGGCCAGCGGCAAGCCCGATCCCAAGTGGCTCCTTGTCGACGACGTGATTTACGTGCCGGAAAGGTTGGCAACGCCAAAGCGGTAAGCCTGTCCGTAGCCACGGGCCGAGCCTGCCGGCGTATGTGCTATTCTGATCACCGAATTCCGGCATGAGTACGCTCCGCGCCACATCCCGGCGTCCCCTGTTGCGGCGGAACTTTCTCTCGCTGGGCGCGTGGGGAACGCTGGGATCGCTGCTCGCCCAGGCGCAGACCTCCGGGCGCCCGAAGAACGTGCTGCTGCTGATGTCGGATCAGCACCGGCCGCACGCGCTCGGCGTGGACGGCGATCCGGCGGCTCGCACGCCCCACCTCGATGCCCTGGCCCGCTCGGGCGTTCGCTTCGCGAGCGCCTACTGCTCGAACCCGGTCTGCGTTCCGTCCCGGGCCTCGCTGCTGACCGGCCTCTACACCCACAACCACAGGCCTTACAACAACGGGACCCCCTGGCCGTTCGAAACCAAGACCATCGCTCATGCTTTCAGCCGGGCCGGCTACATGACCGGCCTCATCGGCAAAATGCACTTCGTCGACGCGCAGACCCACGGCTTCGACTACCGGCTGGATTTCAATGATTGGTATCAATATCTAGGGCCTAAGACCAAGCTCTACGCCGAAGAGCTGGGCCGGCGCAACTCCGGCTCCGGGATGCCGCAAATCGACGACCTGTGGCGGGACTTCGACGATCCCTGGGTCGGAACGCGGGAACTCGACGACCGCCGGGGGCCGGTCGACGTGGGCCGCGCGTCGAAGATCCCGGAGCGGGATCACTTCGAGAGCTTCGTCGCCCGCGAATCGATTCGCTTCCTGCGCCACCACGGCAAGAGGCAGCCGTTCTTCCTGATCGGCTCGTTCCTGAAGCCTCACGACCCGTTCATGCCCGCCGAGCGGTTTGCCCGGAGGTTCCGCGCCCAGGACATGAAGCTGCCCGATACGTGGGGCCAGGTCGATCTCAGCAAGGTGCCGCGGGAGATCCGCGACTCGATCGAGAATAACCGGCCGACGCCCGAGCTGTCGGATCCCGATCGGGCGAAACGCCGGATCGCGCTCTACTACGCCAACCTGGCCCAGATGGACGATTGCGCCGGGCAGGTGCTGCGGGCGCTCGACGAGCTGGATCTGGCCCGCGACACCATCGTCCTCTACACCGCCGATCACGGGGAGATGCTCGGCGAGCACGGGCTGTGGCAGAAGTTCGTGTTTTACGAGCCGTCGGTAGGGGTGCCGCTGCTGGTCCGCGCGCCGGGGACCACGCCCGCCGGCGTCCGCTGCGCGACGCCCGTCAGCCAGGTGCAGGTGTTCCCGACCCTCACCGAGCTGTGCGGCCTCTCGACTCCGCCGGGCCTCGACGGCTCGAGCTTCGCGGCCAACCTGCGCGAACCGTCCAAGACCCTGGACTCGACCGTCTTCGCGGAGTTCAACCTCAATACCCCGCGGGCCAAGTACATGATCCGCCGGGGCGACTTCAAGTATAGCTACTATGTGAACGACACGCCGGAGCTCTACAACCTCCGCGAGGATCCCAAGGAAATGAAAAACCTAGCCGGGCTCGCCGAATACCGGGCGAAAGCTGAGGA
>JACQDI010000535.1 GCA_016201195.1 Acidobacteriota bacterium
GCCGGGCTGCTGGTCGCCTGGAGCGCGGTCGGGCAGCAGCTTGACGCCTGGGCGTACGACGTTCTGCTGCGGCTTCGCCCGCCGCATGCGCGTCCGGCCTCGGCGGTGGTGGTGGCCCTGGATGAGGAAACGCTGCGGGCCAACGGCGGCATGGCCCACCTGCGCCGCCCCTTGGCCGAGGTGCTGCCTGTGATTGCCGCAGCGGGGGCCAAGGGTGTGGCGGTGGATCTACAGTTGGCCGACCGCGACGAGACGGAGCTGGACGCCGCGCTGAGCCGCAACCTGGAGGCAACCCCCAACCTGGTGCTCTCGACCACCCTGGTCGAGGACAGCGCGCGCAAACTGTATTGGGAAGATCCGCTGCCCGAGTTCAGCCGCCAGGCGGTGCTCGGCCACGTGCATGCCGACCCGGATCTGGATGCGGTGAGCCGCCAGGTGCTGCTCGAAAAGGCGGCGGCGGGCCGCCGGCGCTGGGCGCTGGCGCTGGAGGCCTTCCGCCTCGCGTCGGGCAGCCCGCCGATCGTGGAGAGTGCGGAGGCCCTCGAGATCGGCGGCCTCTCGATTCCCGCCAGCCGCCGCGAGGAGCGCGCCCTGCGCGTGCGCTACTTGCCCAGCGGAAGTCTGGAGCGCATCTCGGCCCAGCAACTGATCGCCCACCCGGAGCTGGCCGCTCGGTTGCGCGATCGCGCCGTGTTCATCGGGGTGACCGTGCAGGGCGGGCCCGACCGGTTGATGACCCCCTATTCGGCCGGCGTGGCCATGCCCGGCGTGGAGATCCACGCCCATCTCTACGAGACGCTGGCGCGCGGCGACTTCCTGGTTTCGGCTTCCCACAGCCTTTCGCTCGGTCTGAGCCTGGCGTTGGCTGCCGCCATGGCCTTGAGTTTTCACAAGCTGGCGGGATGGCGCGCCTTCGCAGTGGGCTTCGGCCTGCTCGTCGGCGCCCACGCCATGCCTTATGTTTGGTTCGTGCGCCACCACGTGCTCCCGGCGATGCCGGAGGCCGCCTCGGCCTGGTTCTGTTTCCTGGGGCTGGGCACTCGCCATTACTTAGTCACGCGCCGGAAACTGGGCGTCGCCGAAGCGCAGCGCGACCGCTACCAGCAGGCCGTCCACTACGTGACCCACGAGATGCGCACGCCGCTGACCACCATCCAGGGATCGAGCGAGCTGATGGGCCGCTATGCCCTCAACGAAGAGAAGCGCAAGGAGATCGCCGGCCGCATCAATCGGGAGTCGCGGCGCCTGGCGCGGATGGTGGAGATGTTTCTGAGCGTGGAGCGTCTCTCGGCCGGCCAACTGGAGCTGAAGCGCGAGCCCGTGTCGGGCTCCGAGGTGCTCGCAACCTGCGTGGAACGCGCCCGGCCTCTGGCCGAGGCCAAACAGATCCGGCTGCGCCTCTCCGGTCCGTCGAGGGACGAGGACGCCATCCTCGGCGACCGCGAGTTTCTGGAATACGCCTGCTACAACCTGATCACCAACGCCATCAAGTACTCCCCAGCGGGGACGGAGATCCACGTGGGCGTGGAGCGGGCGGGCGACGCGGTGCGCATTTCGGTTCAGGACCAGGGTTACGGCCTGGAAGAGCAGGAGCTGAAGCACGTGTTTCAGAAGTTTTACCGCACCCGCCGGGCGCAGGAATCGGGCGAGGCGGGCACGGGCATCGGCCTGGCGCTCGTGGAAGAGATCGTGGTCGGCCACGGCGGCTCGATCGAGGTGGAGAGCCGTGTGAACCAAGGTTCGCGCTTCACCCTGGTACTGCCCCGGGCCGCACGGCGCGTGGCGCAGACCACCTCTTGAGCATTGCACCATGGAAAAGCCCCGCATACTGGTGGTAGAAGACGACGCCGAGGCAAGGCGGACCGTGCTGGACTTCCTGGAGCTCGAGGGCTACTCCATCGACGCCGTTTCCTCAACCGACGAGGCCCTCGAGAAGCTCTCCGGCGCCTTCTACCCGGTCGTCATCTCCGACATCTACATCGACCGGCACTCCGGCCTGGACATCCTGAAGGCGGCCCGGGCGCGAGACCCGGAATGCGCGGTGATCCTGATGACCGGCCGCGGCAGCATGGAAACGGTGATGGCGGCCACGCGCGGCGGCGCCTTCGACTACATCGCCAAGCCGTTTGAGCTCGACCGGCTGCTGGACGCGGTGAAGCGCGCCGAGGCCTCCCACCTGGTGCAGGAGGAAGGGCCGGAGGAGGAAGAGCCGATCGAGACCGAGATGGTCGGATCCTCGCCGGGGATGGTGGAGCTGTACAAGGTGATTTCGCGGGTGGCTCCGACCGACGCCGGCGTGCTGATCGAGGGCGAGACCGGGACGGGCAAGGAACTGGTCGCCCGCATGATCCACTCCAACAGCCCGCGCGCCCAGGGGCCGTTCATTCCCGTGGATTGCGCGGCCATCGCGCCGACGCTGCTCGAGAGCGAGCTGTTCGGCAGCGTGCGCGGGGCCTTCACCGGGGCCGACCGCGACCGGGTAGGCGTGTTCGAGGCGGCCAACCATGGCACGGCGTTTCTCGACGAAATCGGCGAGGTGGACCCCGGGTTCCAGCCCAAGCTGTTGCGGTTCCTGCAGGAGCACGAGGTTCGGCCGCTGGGCTCGGCCAGGTCCCGCGCGGTGGATGTGCGCGTAATTGCCGCCACCAACCGCGACCTCCAGAAGATGGTCGAGAGCGGCAAGTTTCGCGAGGACCTGTGGTTTCGCCTGAACGTGGTGCGCCTGAAAATCCCGCCCTTGCGCGAGCGGCGCAGCGACATCCCCCTGCTGATCCGCCATTACCTCACCCGCTACAACGAGCACTACGAACACAACCTGCGGCTGAGCGAGCCGGCGCTGAAGGCGCTCCAGGAATACACTTGGCCGGGCAACGTGCGGCAGTTGAAGCACCTGATCGAGAAGGTAGTGATCCTCACCCAATCGCCGGTGCTCGACGGCGAGGACGCGCGGCAGGCGCTCGAGGAGCTCGATCCTCACGAGCGCCCGGTCGAGTCGCTGGCCGACGCCGAGGCCGAGCAGATCCGCAAGGTGCTCGCCGCCACCGGCGGCAACAAGAGCCGCGCCGCCCAGATCCTGGGCATCGAGCGCAAAACGCTGTACCGGAAATTGGAAAGGATGAATCTGTAGCCGGGTCCAGTCACGCCAATTTTCGCCTTTATTGCCTTTATTCTCAACACATTCTCGGCGGACCAGCCGGATCGGGTGGTAACATGAAGAAGGACGGTAGGGTAAAGCAAACGGCGATTCTCACCGATTGACTTAGTGCATGCTAACCTTAGCTCCTGTATGGCAGAGCCGCAAAGGGAACTTGCTACGATGCCCGAAATCGCTCAGGCCCTGAGCTCGTTGCTGGCGCTCCCGACGAACTGGGACTCGTACGGGGCCCGCCCCGTTAACCCGGAGTGTGTCTCGTATGCACTCCAGCTTCTTCGTTCCACGATGAAAGCGGAGACTCCCGCGCCGGCCGTGGTCCCCACTTGTGCAGGAGGCGTCCAGATCGAGTGGCACACCCGTGGAATCGACCTGGAGATCGAGATTCGCTCTCCGGGACAGAGCTCCGTTTTGTACGAGGATCACCAGGACGGAACCACATGGGAAGGTGAGGTCACCACCGACCTGAATCATTTGCGGCGACTGATCTCGACTCTGTCGCGTTGAGATCTCCGGATCATCGCATGGATGTCGATACCTTGCGCGATGATCCGACCATTCCGGATCAAGCAGAACTCTGGCGCCGCATCCCACCATGGCATCTGGTAAAGGATGAGAACCTGGGCCGTATTCGACCGTCCTCGGCGGCCTTCGACAACCATCCCGACGGTAGTGCGATGTCTGTTCTGCTCGGGAATGAGATGACGGCGGCAGGATGCGGTCCGGAGGCGGCGCTGGCCGGCCACGAGAGGTTCGCCTTGGCGGCGATTACGGCTCATCTGGCGCGGAGTTGCGGGCAGGGGATCGCTCGTGATCCTTTGCCCGATGCGCCGGCGCACGCTGTGGTGTTCGGAGAAAAGACGAGGCTCATCAGAAAGAAGCTCGCTATGGCAGCGTACTGGGTAATCCCACCGTAGGGCAAGTCTCCAGGTCACGGACCATCCAGCTCCAACCACAGCCGTAACGCCCGGCTCACCTGCGTCATCTGAGAGGCGCTCAGACGGCCGATCCTCTTTCCGATCCGCTCGCGCTTCACTGCCATGATCTTATCGATCATGATTTGAGATTCCATCTTCAGGCCGTTTTGAGAGGACGGCTGAACCGGCACGCGGAAAAGAGGCGCCTCCACCAGGCGAGACGTGATGGGGCAGATCCCAACGCTCGCATGGGTCGCGTTGAACAGGTCGGATTGCACTACTAAGGAAGGTCTCGGTTTGCCGTAATCGCCAGGCGCGGCGCTCACGACCACGTCCCCACGATTCATCGCCAGCCTCGGGTATCCGCCTGTTGCTCCCAGAACTTCTCATCCTCGGTGACTGTGGCGCTGGCAACAACAGACTGACGCCTGGCCTCAGCCGCCAGAGCCGCGGGGTGGGTCTTGTGCAGATACTCTTCCAGAGCCTGAATAATGATCCAGTTCTTGCCCTTCTTAAGATGCCGCGCGGTTTCTTCCAGGCGGATCCGTAACTCTTCCCGGATGCGGAAGCTCGATGTTGTGGACTTCATACGCACAGTATAACACAATTGCAACACAAATTGCGCAGCCCGGTTGTTGGGGAAGGGTTAGCATGGGGGTATGAACCGAAGACAGTTTTTGAAGAACTCTGTCGCGCTGGCCGGAGCTGCCGCCGCCGCGTCCCTCGCTGCGCCGGCCGGCGAGGACATCCGCACCGGGATCATCGGCACGGGCAACCGAGGCGGCCACTTGTGGCGCAGTCTTGTCAACCTCGACGGCGTGAAGATGGTGGCCGCCTGCGACCTGAAAGCGGACCGGCTGGACAAAGCTCTGTCGGTGGCTTCGCGGGACAACCCGACCGGCTACTCCGACTACCGGAAGCTGCTGGAGCGAAAAGATATCGACGCGGTGTTCATCGCCACGCCGTGCGACCTGCACGTGGAGATGGCCATCGCCGCGCTCCAGGCGGGCAAGCACGTCTATTGCGAGAAGCCGCGCGGCATCACCCCGGAATCGATCGCCCGGCTGCTGAAGGTGGCCCGGTCGAGCAAGACCGTGCTCCAGGTGGGCCAGCAGATGCGCTACGGGCCGCAGCTTCGGGAGACCATCGCCAAGATTCATGAGGGAGTCGCTGGAAAGATCATCATGGTCAAGGCGCAGCGGCACGCGGGCAACGACCTCGACCACGACGGCCCCTCCGCCGACTGGTTCTTTGACGCCAAGCGCTCGGGGGACGTGATTGTGGAGATGGCCGTCCACAACCTGGACGTGTGCAACTGGGCGATCAACTGCCGCCCGGAGCGGGCCGCCGGGTTCGGCGGCGTGGGCATGTGGGTGAACGAGCCGCCCGGCCGCACCTCCATGGACGGCTACACGCTGTCGTACGAGTATGTGAACGGGGTGAAGATGAGCTTCACCCAGGTGTTCTTCCATCCCCGGGGATTGCCCGGGAACGGCCAGTACTTCTACGTGTACGGAACCAAGGGCGCGGTGGACGTGAGTGGCGCGCGGTTCTACCCGATGGGCCGCGGCGAGCCGCAGGTGCTAAGCACCGCCCAGAGACTCGGCGGCGAGCCGCAGTTACAGGCGTTCTACGACTGCATTCGCAACGGCGCGAAGCCCGTGGCCAACGTCAACATCGCGGCGGTGGCGGCGCTGACCGTAGCTTGCCGGCAGGGCCACGCCCAGCAGTAGTACGCAGACCGCTCCGAAGGTCAGCGGATCCGCCGTCCCAGCTCGTCGAGCGAGATGATCAGGAGGTGGACGTCGCGCCATTTTCCTGTCGTGGACATCCGCAAAGTACTCGTGCGAAACTCAGGAGGGGACAGACGGGCATGATCAACTGGCGGGAGTACTTGGTAAGTGATCCGAACATCTGCGGCGGCCAGTTGTGCGCCAAGGGTACGCGGGTTCTTGTAACAGTCATCCTCGACAGCCTTGCCGAAGGAGCCGGCCGGGAGGAAATCCTTCACAGCTACCCCTCGCTTCAGCCCCATCACATTGACGCGGCACTGGCTTATGCGGCCGAGCTGGCCCATGAAGAGAGCCTTCTGCCGCTTCGAGCCGGATGAAATTAGGTCGACGAGAATCTCCCTCAGGAGCTGGGTTCCGACCTTGCCGAAGCCGGCCACGATGCCGAAACTGTCGTGAAGGAGAGCAGGGCCGGAGTGGCTGACCGCGATCTTCTTGAGGTGACGCAGCACGAAGGCCGCATTTTGTTGACCTTGGACAAAGGGATCGCCAATATTCGCATGTTCCCGCCAGCGGTGTTCCCTGGCATCGTGTTGTTTCGGCCGAACTCAATGGGGCGAGGCGAAGTGCTTATTGAGGCTCGCACAATACAGTGACTGCGACGTGGCGCACCCACCGTCGAAAACCCCCACCATGCTGGTACTGGATGCCGTCGAAGACTCCCACCGTACCGGTACTCGAAGCCCTGGGCGGCTTTCATCACTATGGATGGGCCGCAGGCCCATGGAAACACTCTTGCGTGCCGCGCCGAGACTCGTCTCGGCGCTTCCCGGACGCCACAGGACAGGGGTCGAGGCGAGTCTCGACCCGGCAGGCTGAAGTCTGCGCCACCAGTTTTCACTCGATGACTGTCACTCAATTTTGCGAGACTCGGTAAGTTCGTCCGGCGCCATCTCCGCGAGGTGCTGTAACTGGAACTCAACGGCCGTCTGGTCGTAGTGACGGCTGGAGGCATCCGGTTCCGCTAACCCCGTCTCGCCGACAGTCGAAACCAGGGAAGGGCTCCGTGCGGGAAGGTGTTAACCAGCCGGGGCGGTTTCGTTTCTGTGTCCGTCTTGAGGTGGCTCCCAACTCTGGACGCATTTCGAACCTTCACGGCACAACTGCAAGTGTGCTCTGAGCCGACAATGTCCTGCCGTCGTTCCCACCAGAGCCACGTCTTTGCCGATTGCCGTGAGATATGATGAGAGGGAATGCACTCCCTGGTCCTTTACAACGACAGAATTGTCCCTGCCACCGAAAAGATCCTCACGCCCGGCCAGCTCGGGTTGCTCTCGGGGTGGGGTGTGTTCACCACGCTGCGGATCTACGACGGCGTGGCGTTCGAGTTCGAGCGCCACTGGGCGCGGATGAGCAAGGACGCGAAGCTGATGCGGGTCCCCATGCCGCTCGATCGCGAGCAGGCGCGCGAGTGGATCCGGGAACTGATCCGAGCCAACCACGCCGAGAACGCCGCGGCCCGCATGTGCATCGTTCGCAACCAGGGAGGCTTCTGGGAAGGGCCAGGCATCTCGAACGCGGCCGACCTGATCGTGCTCACCTCCAACCTGAAGGTGTGGGGGGCGAGCATGCGCCTGACCGTCGCCCGCAACGCGCGGCACGCGGCGTCCATCTTTGCCGGCGCCAAGATCCTTTCCTGGGCGCACAACCTGACCTGGGTCGAGGAAGCGCAGAACCGGGGCTTCGACGAGGTGATCCTGCTCAACGAGCGCGACGAGGTGGCCGAGTGCACCTCGGCCAACATCTTCGCAGTCATCGGCGGCAACACGTACACCCCGCCCCTGCCCTCCGGCTGCCTGCCGGGAGTGACCCGCCTCGTGCTGCTCGAGGAAATCGGCGGGATCGAGGAACGGGTCCTGCGCCTGGAAGATCTCTACGGCGCCGAGG
>JACQDI010000536.1 GCA_016201195.1 Acidobacteriota bacterium
ATCACGGCGACGGCGTGCTTGAAACCGGTGTGGATGTCGCCGTTGGGCTGCTTGCGCTTGCGTATCGAGAGGATCCAGTTGTCGAAGTGATACTTGCTGTCGTCGCTGGGCTCGGCCTTGGGGGGCGCCACGTCAGGTACGGTGATGGCGCGCTCCTCGGCGACCGGCTTGTGGCCGGGCCGGGGCCGCCAGTCGGTCGGGCTTCCGCCCTTGGGCGTCAGCGTCCACTTCTGGCTACCCTCGCCGCCCTCCGACCAGAGCGTCCCGCGCGTGCCCATGATCGCCGAGTGGCTGCCGAAGCTGTTGCCGAATTGGGTCTGATAAACGTAGACGAACCCCTTCTTGTAAGTGGCCACGGCGGTGAACGTATCGGGGTTCTCGCGGCCGTCGTTCCAGGCGTAGATGCCGCCGCTCGCCACCATGGTCTGGGGGATGTCCTCGTCCATGTAGAAGTGGACCAGACCGCTGCCGTGGCTCATCCACTGGTCGGCGATGCCGCTCGAGAAGTCTTTATGCAGGCGGAACTCGAAATAGGCCCAGGGATCGAAGGGCCGGTAGGGCTTGCCCAGCAGCCACCGCTTCCAGTCGGTGTCTTCCTCGCGAATGCGCTTGACGTTCGGGTTGTCGGGGTTGTGCCAGCGCTCCTCGTTCTTGTTCCACACCTGCTCGATGCGGGTGATGGAGCCGAGTTGGCCGGAGCGGACGATGTCGCGCACCGCGTTCTGGTAAGGGTCGCTCACCCACTGGGATCCCATCTGCACGATCTGTTTCGAGCCAAGGACGGTGTCGCGGGCGAGCTTCGCCTCCTCGAACACGTTGGCCATGGGCTTTTCGCAGTAGCAGTCCTTGCCGGCGCGCACCACTTCGACCAGGAGTTTGGCGTGCTGGAAGTCGCCGGTGGCGATCATCACCGCGTCCAGGTCCTTGAGGTTCAGCATCTCCTCGGAGTACTGGAAGGCCCGCGGCTTGCGCTCGAACTTCTGCTCCACGTCGGCCGCCGACCTCTCGCGGTTGTAATTCCAGATGTCGCAGACGGCGGTGATCTCGACGTTCATGTCCTTGGCCGAGGTCTTGGCCATGCGCCGGTGGCCGGTCGATCGCCCGCCGCAGCCCAGCAGTCCGATGGAGATCCGGTCGTTGGAACCGATGACGCGGGAGTAGGAGGCCGCGTTTAGAGCTCCGCCTGCCGCCGCGCCGAGAAAACTTCGCCTGGTAAAATTGCCCGACATATCCACCTCCACATTGTGAGTCGATTCTAGCACAGAGGATCGTAGATCGTGGACCCGCATCCGCACAAATCACGATCGAGTACCGCAACGTCGAAGGTGAGGACCGGTGGTCGGTTCGTGGGGCGACAGCATCGCTCCGCGTTCTGGTCCTCTGCTACACCTTGCGAGCGGATCGTGGAGCGTGGCATGTGCGTAGTAGACTTGAATGCCGGAGCCCCAACCGATTGTGGATCGTAGATCGGATACCGGAGCCCACAGACCCACGATCTACGATCCAGCCGAAGGCCCTGCTGTAAGTTTCCATTCAGACGTGGGTTACCAACTGAGGGCAGGCGCTAACGGGCTGGCGAGAGACCCTTACGGCGGGAACTTTGGCTCCCCGTAGTGGACAATCTTCGAACTCTGTTCCTTGCCCCGCCGGCGGAGACGAGGCTGTTATTCCATCAGATGCAGGAGCTTAGAGCCGTTGGTTGAATTCCGCGGCAGAAGTGTTCTGAGGATTTCCAAGGCGACTTTTGCTGGACCAGAGGAGGCGTGTTCCCGAAGAGAACCCTGCTCTAAGCTCGCTCTCCGGGTTAGAACACTAACCCGCCGTGCTGCCCGAAGTTTCCACGGTACCTTCGAGGCTTGCTCGAACTCCCATCGGCCTCCAGCCGGCAACGTCCCTCCCATCGTTTTCGTCACCGTTTCTCTCCCCACAGGACGATGTTCCAGGCAAGCCAGCGAACGCCCGGTAGGCGCGTGACCACCTCGTCGAGCTTCCGAAGGGTTCTTGGCGCAGTCGAAGAGCTGTACCAAGGCGGTTGGTCCTGCAAGCTGCCCGACCAGCGACAAGGGGTCCACCGTACCGTCAAGGCTGAGCGGCGGCAGGGGATCGGACGCGTTCGGACGAGCCTTCCCGCCGCGCCACAGTCTCGCCGGTACGATCTCGCAGTGCTCACGAACCCATTCGGTCCGTTCCCGATTGCCGGCGATCCGGTCGAAAGGCGCAACCAGGATGAATCGAAGTTCTTTGTTCGCGATGAGCCACTGCAATCGACCGAGGCTCATGGCCCGGTCTGTTCCCAGAAAGCCGCCCATGGCGATGACTGGCGCGCCAGTGTCCACGATGATCCCACTGGTGATCTGCTCGCTGGTCGCCGCCAGCAGAATCCGCTCTTCATCGGTGCGGCTTCGCAGGTAGTCGACCAGCGCCTTTGAGTCGACGCCGCCGCGCTCCATCTCGTCTGCCCAACCCTGCTCCAGCCGCATGGCCGGCCCGGCAGCCGGAAGGCCGGGGTGTGCCTTTCGAACTACAGCCGTACTGCTCCATACAGCCGGGCCCAGGAGAAGCGTCACCATGCCTGCCGCAGTTGCGGCGCCGGGCATCCGCCGTAGGGTAAGCACAGTCGAGAGGCAGGTTCCGGCCAGGATGACCATTCCCAAGGGAGCTCGCCACGACGGATAGCCTCCCAGGATCTGAACCTGCCAGGCTGCGGTAACAAGTAATGCCAGCGGGAGAAGGAACGTGCGCCAGCCGGGCTCGTCGAGCATGCGCCGGAGATGGACAGCGCCGATGCCGGTCAGTGCTGCCAGCGGCGGCGCTATCTCGGTGGTGTAGTAGGCGTGCATCACGCCGCGCGAGAAGCTGAACACAGTCAGAAAGGTGAGTACCCAGATCGTGCAGAGCAGCACGCATTGCTGCTCGGGAGTGAGAGACAGTCTCAGCTTCTGACGGAAAAAAGCGAAGGCGCTTCCAATCAGCGCAAGCGGCAATAACCAGGCGACTTGGGCGGCGACACGGGGCATTGCGAAGCGCAGCGGACCTGGTAGGCCCGCATCGAAACCTGGACCCTGCATTCGACCAACGGGCAACCCTTTTCGTGGAGAGAGGCGCTTTCCAGTCGCTTTCAGGGGAAACTGTGGAAACTCGTCCCGCACTCTCCCAGTCAGCCGATCCCAACCGTTCCAACCAAGAATCAGGTTCTTCATCGAACCGTCTTCGCTGTCGGCGGCGAACGGGCGCTGGTCCTGTGGCGTCAGATCGAACAACAGAGGCCACGCAATGCAGACGGCAGCCAGTGCGAAACCGGCCCATGCGAGGTGGACAACTCGCGTTCGCCAGGCAAGGGGTGCCCCAAGCAAGTAGGCCAGGAAGAAGGCGGGAACCGGGATGAGCGCCGCCATCATCTTGGTGTGGAACGCCAGGCCGACGAAGACCATGCTCGCCAGGAGGGGGGCTAACTTGCCAGCCCCAGTAGCCCGCAGGAGAAACAAGGCCGCGAGTGTGAGCAGCGCCACCATGATGCTGTCTGGGTTGTTGTGCCGGTCCATGACCACGCTGATCGGAGCGAGAGCGGCCACCAGGGCCGACAGCAGCGCCGCGGCGGGCCCGGCGGCGCGCCGAACCAGCACGTAGACCGCCCAGATCGCGATCAGGCCGGCGATCACCGACGGCAACAGGAGGCTGAGGCCGTGGAAACTAAGAAGCTTCGCCGAAAGCGCCTGAAGGCCGGTGGCGAGCGGCGGCTTCTCCGAAGACAGAAACCCTACCGGGTCATACGAGGCGTAGAAGAAGTTGTGCCAGCTTGCCGCCATGCTGCGCGCGACGGCAGCATAGTAGAGATTGCCGAATCCGTTTAGCGTTAGCTTCCACAGGCGAAGAGCCGCCCCGAGCAGTAGGATTGCGGTTAATGCGAGTCTTTCCCAACGAGGCGCCATTCTGGGTTCCATCGGCTTCGAAATCACTGTGGCGGTGGCGGCATCCTGCCCCCTCCAAATGGCGGCGTGGGGCCGCCGGGCCGATCCAGGATCATCGCCTCAAGCAGGTTGTAGGCGAGGTCTGCGTCGGCTTGCTGTTCGGCGCTCAACAGTGCGCAGAGATCCCGGAACGCGTTGGTCTCTAGCTCCGCAAGCTGGACATGAAGCTCCGCCAGTTGTTTATGGAGGCCGTCCAGTACGCCTTGGTCCTTCCGTGCGTTGACCGCCTCCCTGATCGCTCGCCGCATCTTTTGGAGCCGATCCAGCAGCGGCCGGACTGCCTGCCGCGCCTGATCGACGATCTGCCGGACCTGCATGCGCTGGCCTTTGTCCAAGCCCAGCTCGGAGGTGAGCACGTCCAGTAAGAACGCCTGGCGCTCACGGGGCTGCATCATGCCCGGCATTCCGGGCGGGCCGCCGCCGAGCCAGCCCGGCGGTTGCGCCGAGAGGCCTTGAGCCAACGCGAAGAACCCAATTGAAAGAACCAAGCAGCGCATCCACATCGCGTCGCACCTAGAACGACAGCCGCAGTTCGAAGACTACTCTCCGGTTGCCGGCTGCCTCCGTGGCGCCTCCGCCGGGCCCGCCAGGTCCGGGAAAACCTGCCAACGAGTTGGCCTGCCCGAACAGCGGCGAGCTAAGGTTGCCGATAGGCAGGCCCAGGTTTGTGCGGTTCAACAGGTTCCTTGCGTTGACAGAGAAGGTCAGGTTGAACCGTTTTTCGCAACGACGGCCTGTCGTTGAAGATCGTGTCCTGGTTGTTGTCACGGCCGGTGATGATGTTGAACGGAAGCCCTGAGCTCGTCAGGATGAACGGGGTCCAGTTCAGTCCCCACCTGGTTCGGAGCGATCCGCCGAGTAGGAAGCGATGCCGAACATCGTAGGACGAGCGGCCATACTCGGAACTGAGATCGTATTGGTTCACCGGAAACGAACCGGCCCCGTCGGTGTCGCTGTTCGCTCTGCCATGCACGTAGAAGCCAAAGAGCATCACCCGGGGATTGAAGCGGGAATTGAAGTTCAAGAGAAGCTGGCGCTGCTTCAGTATGCCGCTCGACTCGTACGCGTAGACGTTGCCGGTGTCGCCGTACGGACGCGTGCCTGTTCCGGGCAGCGGCGCGTTGATGTTGCGCGTTCTCAGCATGTGCACACCGCGCGAGTAGACGAAGTGGGCCGCGAGCGTGGTCTTCCACGGGAGCTGCCGGTCGAGGCCGATCACAGACTGCGCGATGTAGGGAGCTCGCAGATCGCTCTCCACGCGCCGCTGGGCCTGCCAGGCGAGGCTCCCGGCCAGCGATTCAGCCGAGGGGACGTTCGGGAAGAAGTCAGGATCGGCCATGAAGTACTGCTGCTGCCGGGCGCCGTCGAACCGAATGGTCTGAAGTACCAGGCTCTCCGGGAAACGGTCATAGAAGACGCCAAAGCCGGCGCGCAGCACGGTCTTGGTCTGCCGGTTCGCGCCGCCATCCAAGCCCCAGGCGAGGCTGAGGCGCGGAGCCAGACTGCGGCGGTCGCTGAGGTTCGTTTGGGTCTCGTAGCGGAGGCCGTAGTTCAGGGTGAGGTTCGGACGCAGGCGCCAGGAATCTTCGATGAAGACTCCCAGATCGACCTGGCGAACGCTCGCAAGTGGATTGCCCGCGGACAACGTGAACTGACTGGCCCCCCCACCGAGTTGACGAATCTGGGCCGGTGTGAACCCGCGCTGCTGGAAGAGCAACGTTCGGCGGTAGCGTTCCAGCGAGCTGATCATCGTCCAAGCCGGCTGTCCCGACGCGTCACGCACGATCTGGTGATTCGCATCTAGCTGCGGAGCCGGGCCGCCCGCGAACGTAAAGGTTCCGGTGAAGTTTTGGTTCGAAGAATCGCTCAGGCGCGAAGCACGCATCCGGGCGCCGAACTTCACCAGGTGGGTGCCGGAAGTGATCGACGTCAGGTTCTGCGCCTCAAAACGGTCTTGCCAGTTTGAGGCCACGCCGGTGTGGGCGCCTCCGCCCGTGAACGCGTCCAGAACCTGAATGGTTGGCAGCATGGTGTCGCCCTCCAGGCGGCTACGGCTCCGGATGAACTGGACGCGCGTCTCATTGATCGCTCTGGCGCTGAGAACGGCCGTTTCGGTGAGCTGGAGGATGTGGTCGCGGTCTGCCGTATCAACGGCGCGTGAAGCGAGGCTGAACTGGCCAATGCCTTGGTTGGCAAGGTCCGAGCGCAAGTCCTGGTAGCGCAGAACAATCGTGTGGTTGGGATTCAGTTGATAGTCAATGCGTGGTGTCAGGGAAAGGCGGCGCTGGGGCGTCACAATTGACTGGCTGAAGAGGGTGGGGTGAAGCAGGTCATCGAGTATGGTGGCGCGGACGACCGCATTCTCATCGATCTCGCGCCGCTCCGTGGCAACAAAAAACGATGATCTCTTCGACAGCGGGCCGCCCAGGCTGCCTCCGTATAGCCGGAGCTGGTGGGGCGCGCGATTCGGTGAAAACGGGTTGCGCGAGTTTAGGCTCTCGTCGCCGAAGATGAAATGGGCCTGCCCGCGAAGCCGGTCGCTGCCCGGCTTGGTGAAGACCTCGATGCGGCCGAAGCCGAGCCGGTCGTACTCGGCCGAGAAAGGGTTCTGGTTGATGCGGACCTCACGAATTGAGGACTTCGGAGGCAACTTGCCACCGCTGAAGCCGTCGATGAAGATCTCGCCTCCGGTCAGAAAGAACGTCGAGTTCCTCGCCTCGGAACACGATGGCCGACGCGGTGCTCTCAGGGTCTACACTGATCTTCGAGATGTCCGCCACTGTGACGGTGTGGGCCTCGGTGGCGATCGCCAACTGGCTTTGAAGCACGAGGGTACGTCCGGCCTGAAGGTTCACGTTGCGGGCTTCGAAGGGGCTGAAGCCGGCGGCAGTGATCCGAACGGTGTAGTTGCCCGGTGCCAGACCGGAGGCGGTCCACGTTCCGTCCAAGTTGGTGGCCAGGCTGCGCGCAAGACGCTCCGGGCCGCGCAGCGCCACAGTGGCACCGGGGATGACCGTGCCCGAGGGATCGGTCACCTCTCCTTGCAGTTCAGCAGTGCTCTGAGCCGTGAGAGG
>JACQDI010000537.1 GCA_016201195.1 Acidobacteriota bacterium
AGGGCCATGGTAGTAAGGATGAGCATGATCGAGAACGCCACGATCAGCTCCACCAGGGTCATGCCGGATTGACGCCCCCGCCGTTTCATGTCGCCGAATGGGCAAGCCAGAGGCCTACCCTACCGAATCGTCACCTCCGCCTGGGCGCCGCCGAGCTGGATGGTTTCGAGCTTGGCGTTGCGCGCGGCGACGCCGGTAATGGTCACATTGGTTTTGCCCGGGGCGGCGGCCTGGAAGTCGATGGTCAGCAGCACGCCGCTGCCCGAGACACCGCCCGCGCCCGGGAACCGGGAGATGTTGATGGACGCCTCCCCGGTGTCGTTCTGGACGTTCTTGGAGAAGATGACATCCTGCCCGTCCATCGAGAGCAGCCCGCCTTTGCGCACGTCGCTTAAGTGCAGCAGCTTGGGATCGTAGGCGATACGCAGGGGGGCGGCGAACAACTCGGTCACGTTTTCGAGGAGCAGGTTTAGCGTGGTCAGACCCTCCGCGGAGATGGTGATTTGCGAACGGTCAAAGCGCAGGCGCGGGACCAGGTTCTCGGCGCGGTTGGCGGTCACCGGCGCCGCAGCCTGAGCCTGGGCCGGCGGCGGGGCAACAGGCGCGGCCGGGGCCGGGCCGGGAGCGGGCGCTGTCTGAACGGGTGCAGCGGGTGTTGCCGGCGCGGCCGGAACCGGTGGGGCAGCAGCCGGCAAGGCCGGGGACGGCGCGGGCGGCGCTTCAGCGGTGGACTGGGCAGGCGGCAGGGCCGGATGGTCGTTGGGCACCGGGGCGAAATTCAACTTCACTGTCTGGTCGGTGCCCGCGCTGATCCCCTTCAGGTTCAAATCGGTCAGCTCGGGTACCCGCACCACGTGCGGCATCAGCACAATCAGGATTTCGTTCTCCGACACCTCCACCCGCTCGTTCGAAAACAGGCGGCCGAGCAGCGGGATCTGCATCAGGCCGGGGACGCCCGAAACACCCCGCGTGGTCTGCGTCTGGTTCAGCCCGCCGATGATGCCGGCCTCGCCCTCCTTCAGGCGAATGTCGTGGATCACCTTGCGCTGCCCGATCACCGGCTGCGAGATGCCGCCGATGTCGATGCGGTCGCGCACGTTGGAGATCTCGATTTCCACGTGCATGGAGACCTCGCGGCCGTAGTGGATGCGCGGCATCAGGTCGAGCACCACGCCTACGTCCTGGTAGTTGAACTGGGTGTTCACCAGGGGATTGATGCCCACGCCGCCGATGCCCGGCTGGAAGCTGCCGGTGGCGATGGGGATGCGGTCGCCGATGCGCAGGCTGGCCTTGTAGCCGTCAAAACCGCGCACCCGCGGCGATTGCAGCACCCGCGTGTCGGAGCGGCTCAGCAGCGCCTTGATCCCCACGCTGGGCAGGTTCACCGAGTAGCTGATGTCGTTGGTCTTGCCGAAGGTAATGCTGGGGGTCGCGGCTGTAGTGGTAGTGCCGGTGGTGCCAGTCGTGCCGGTGGTCCCGGTGGTCCCTGTGGTTCCGGTCGTGCCGGTGGTTCCGCCCGAGGAAAACGGCGTGTTGCCCGAGGTCAGCCCGATGGTGGTGTTGAAGCCGGGCTGGCCGCCCATGATCGGCGTGATACCTAACTCGCGCGTCTTCGAACGGCTCGCCTCCAGCACCAGAACGTCGATGATCACCTCGGCCCGCGACTTGTCCACGTCGTTGATCACCTTCTCGGCGAGCGCGAGCTGGTCGGCCGTGCCGCGGATGACCATGGCGTTGAGCGAGTTGATGGTGAACACGCGGCGGATCTCGGTCACCGAGCGCACCGCGGTGGCGATTTCCTGCAGCTCCTGGGCGGTGTAGGCGTTGGTCAGGTAAAACGTCTTGACCACGTAGTCCTCGTAGTCGCGCCGCTTGGTGGTGTTGTCGTCGGTGACGAAAATGGCGTTCGAGGAGAGCGGCTTCCAGTAGGCCTTGGAGATGGCGCCCACGTAATCCAGCGCCTGGTACAAGGTGGCGTTGCTGAGCTCGACCGTAACCCGGCGCCCCTGCACTTCGGGATCAAACAGCACGTTGATGCCGGCCAGCTTCCCGATCGTCTCGAAGATTATTTTGCTGTTGTTGCTGGCCTTGAAATTGATCGGCTGAGTGGAGAGCGGTTTCAGTGCGGGGATCGATTCCGCCCGCTCCAGCATGGCTTCCGATTGTCTCTTCGCGGCTAGCAGGGGCGAGAGAGCCGGCTCAGGCTTAGCTTCCTCGGGGGGGACTGCTTCGGACTTTTCGGCCTTCTTCTCCCGCTTGGCGATCAGGGCCTGGGTCCGCTTCAACTCCTGGTCGGCGATGCTGGACGCCGGATCGAGGGAGAGGGCCTTTTCAAACTCGGCGGCCGCTTCGGCCAGCTTCCCCTGGTCAAGCAGTTTGTGCCCCTGGTCCACATGGGTCTGGCCGGCTACGAACCGCAGCCGGCGCGTAGCCATTACGTAGAGCTGGTTTTCGGCGTCCTCCTTCTGCGCCTGATCGTACAGCTCGAGGGCCTTGTCGTATTCCTTGCGCAGCTCGGCCTTGCGGCCCTCGTTGAACGCCTTACTGCCCTTGGGAGCGGCGAGCGCCGGCTGGAGCGTGCAGCCGATTGCCAGCCAGAGGGCCAGCAGCACCCGTATCCTCTTGCCTGTGTTAATATTAGACATTTCCCGACGCCTTCGATCCACTTAGGTTGACGTAAAGAGTGGCCCCAGCGTGGAAGTGAAATCAGGGATGGCTGCCCCGATCACAGAGGAAGGACGAGTTCTGAGCGCCAACCGGCGCGCCAGCCACGACTACTTCCTGCTGGAGCGCTTCGAGGCCGGCCTGGCCCTGACCGGCACGGAGGTCAAGGCGGCCCGGGAAGGCAAGGTGACGTTGCAGGACAGTTACGTGGAGATTGCCCAGGGCGAGGCTTGGCTGCGCAACGCCCACATCAGCCACTACTCGCACGGCAACGTCTGGAACCACGAGGCGACACGCCCGCGCAAACTGCTGCTGCACCGCCAGGAAATTCAGAAACTGATCGGCAAGACGCGGGAGAAAGGGCTGGCCCTGATCCCGCTGCGGTTCTATCTGAAGAAAGGACGCATCAAGTGCGAGCTGGCGCTGGCCAAGGGCAAGAAATTGCACGATAAGCGCGCTGCCGAGCGCGCCCGCACGGCCGAAAACGAGGCCCGCGAGGCCATTCGCGCCCGCCGTTAACTCGAAGACCGAAGCCATGAAC
>JACQDI010000547.1 GCA_016201195.1 Acidobacteriota bacterium
ATCGAGATCTGCGCGCCGCTGATCGAGCTGTCAAAGGCTGACATTATCCGGCGCGGCGTCGAGCTGGGTGCGCCGCTCCATCTCACCTGGTCCTGCTACCAGTCGAGCGACGCGGCCTGCGGCGCCTGCGACAGTTGCTTGCTGCGCTTGCGCGCCTTCGCCCAGGCCGGCGTCGAAGACCCGATTCCCTACCGGCGAAAATGAAACTCCTGCTCTGGCTGTTGCTGGCCGAAAGCTACTCGTATTGGATCCAGCCCTGCACCACGCCACTGGCCCGGGAATCCCGTTGCCAGGCCGCCGACCCCGAGCTGGGCCAATGGGCGCTCGAGGCCTGGCAGAGGGCCGCCGCGGGCCACCTGCGGTTCACTCCAACCGACGACGAGCAGAAAGCCCGCCTCCGCCTCTACTGGGCCAGCGGCCGAGGCGGGCTTTACGGCGAGACGCGCCCGATCGTGGTCGAGGGCAAGCCCGGCGCCGCCGTTTACGTCTTGCCCGACCTCTCCCATCTCGGCCCGGAGATCGACGCTGCCGGCCGCAAAGATCCCCTCTTTCGCCACGGCATCGTCTACCTGACCTGCCTGCATGAAACCGGCCACGCCATCGGCCTCCCCCACACCGCCGCCTACGACGACATCATGTACGCCTTCGGCTACGGCGGCGACCTCGTCGAGTATTTCTCCCGCTACCGAAGGCAGCTCACCTCTCGCGAGGACATCCGCAAGCACTCCGGTATGTCGGCGGCGGACCGTACCAGAGTGCGGGAAGGACGCAATAGTGTAAACTAGCATCTGCGACGACACAGTCAGGTGACGAAAGACCTGTTTGGGCGGCTACTCACGGGAGGTGGGTATGGCTTTGACAGCCATCACGAATGCCTCGGAGATCAAACGAGCATTCTCCAAGTTATCTCAGCGACTGCGGACTGCGTCTCGGCCCCTTCGACGAGTCGTCGGATGGCCTGGCGACTCCGCAGAGTTGATCGTGCGCTGGAACTCCGGTGCGCACTGCTGGTCTTACCTGTCCCGGATTTCACTCTGGGCCGATACTGGTGCGCCTATGGGACCCAAGACCCAACCGAATCCAAGACACTGAGCATTACATGTGAGATCAATCCTCCCAGGAGCGGCGTCAACCGTCGGTGCGGCGGGCTTTTCGTACGAGATAGCAGAGGAAGAATCTATCTTGCACACAGCGGCAAGGTCGGCGGCGGAGGGACTGGCGTTGGTAAGACAGCGTTTACGGCCTGGTACGGGCACGGCAATTGGCAGGACGTGGAGTGGCCGGACGGTAATACGACCAGAATGATCATCATCGGCCGTGTGGACGGCTTAGTTAGGACGCCGCCAGCCGGATCAGGCTGATATTGACCCCGTAGGGGCGGTCGTCGTTGGGAATCCGGATGGTGGGTTCGACGTGCAGGCGGACTAGGTACTCGGAAGCGGCGGGCAGCGGGGCTTCGAACAGAAACGTGCCGGGGGCGCGCAGGATGACGGCGCCGGCCTTCGCCCCGTTGGCGAAAAACGAGACGCGAATCACTTGGTGCTCCTGGAAAGAGGCTTCGGCAGCGTAGCCGCGGATGCGCAGCAGTTGGGGGCCGGGATCGAGGGGACGCAGCACGGCCGTGGCCTCCTCGCCCATCCAGCGGTAGCGGCTGCCGTAAACGCCGTCCAGCTCGTGCCAGCCTGAGCGAAGCTTGGTTTCGTGGCCGGGCAGGCTGAAGTCGATGTTGTCGTCGCGGTCGCCGGGATACAGCCGGGCGCGCTCTAGGGAAGGCAGCAGGTTGTAGACGCCGCCCTCGTCGGCGGCGGTATACGGACACGCGGTGCAGCAGAGGGCGTTGTCCGGGGCGCGGTGCAGCCGGCCGCGGCAATCGGGGCATTCGAGCGACTGCTCGAATCGCGCCGGATCGAAAGGAATCGCGCCCGTCCCGGCCTTGCGGCAGATGCCGGTGATCGAGCCGCCCAGCAGCTCCGAGGCGAGCCACAGCGAGCGCCGGCGCGCCGCCCACCAGGCCAGGCGCTTCACCCAGCGCTCGCCCGGGCCCCGCTCCGGCACGTACACCAGAAACTCCGTTTCGGGGAAATAACGCGCGGCTAGGCGCCGCCAGGCGCGCGCGTCCAGACCGTGGTTCTGCTCGATGCCGAAGATCTCTTCCTGCCGTGACCCGATCACGTCCTGGGCGATATAGCCGAGCAGCCCGAGGTGAAACAGTTTCCGCTCCCAGGGCTTCATCTGGCGCTCGTAAGGGCTGCGGTATAACCGCAACGACAGCATCCGGCGGAGAGGCTCTTCGGAGAACAGGAACGAGCCGCCCGGGGCGAGTACCCGCTCCACCTCGGCAAACACGCGCTCCACGCCCACGAACTGGCTCAGCATCTGGTAGGCCACCACCAGCCGCAGCGAGCCGTCGCGAAACGGCAGCCGCGCCGCGTCGCCTCCCAGCCGCACCGGCGCCCGCGTCAGGCCCCAGCGCTCCATCAGCGCGATGCCGTGGCGCAGCGCGTCGGCCGAGATGTCGAGCGCAAATCCATCCGCGCCGAACCGGTTCGCGATCATGTAGCTGGTGTGGCCGGCGTTGGCGCCAATCTCGAGGAACGGAGTGAAAGAGCTGACGTATTGGGCGAGGGCCGCCCCTCGGCGCGCGTTCTCCTCGGCGTATACGGCGATGGCGGTTTCCGGCTCGCCGAGCGAAGCGAAATTGTGGAACTCGACTTCGGCTTGCTTGGTGCGAAAAGATTGGGCGCCGGGGGTCACTCGATTTCACCACCAAGACACAAAGACACTAAGAACAATAAATGAATTCCTTTGTGTCTTTGTGTCTTGGTGGTTCAAAGGAAGCTGTTACCGGACTTGCTCGTCCTTCTCCACTTTGCCGTCGCGGAGGTGGATGATGCGGTGGGCGTGCAGGGCGATATCGTGCTCGTGGGTCACCAGCACAATGGTATTGCCTTGCTGGTGGAGGCGTTCGAACAGGCCCATGATTTCGTTGCCCGTGGCCGAGTCCAGGTTTCCGGTCGGCTCGTCGGCGAGCAGGATGGCCGGATCGTTCACCAGCGCGCGAGCGACGGCCACGCGCTGGCGCTGGCCGCCCGACAGCTCGTTGGGCTTGTGATACATGCGGTCCTGCAGGTCCACGTGGGCCAGCACCTGCTTGGCGCGCTCGATGCGCACATCGGCCGGCGTGCCGTTATAGATCAGCGGCAGCTCCACGTTGTGCAGCGCCGTGGCCCGGGGCAGCAGGTTGAAGGTCTGAAACACGAAGCCGATTTCCTTGTTCCGGATGCGCGCCAGCTCGTCGTCCGACAGGTTGCTGACCAAGTGGCCGTTGATGTAATACTGCCCGGAGCTGGCTGTGTCCAGGCACCCGATCAGGTTCATCAGGGTCGATTTCCCCGAACCTGAGGGGCCCATGATGGCCACGTACTCGCCCTTCTTGATCTGCGTCGAGACCCCGGAGACAGCGTGGATCTGCTCGGACCCCATGACGTAGGTCTTCCACAGATCGAAGGTGCGGATGACGATGCCTTGCTGGCGCAACTCCTCGCCGAGGTCCTCGCCTTGGACTGCCGTTGCCATCTATTTCGTGTCCTCTTCCTTCTTGGGCGCGCGGTTGTCCACCTTCACCGTGGTCTCGGGCCGGATGGTTCGCAGCACCTTGTAGGAGCCGGTGATGATCTCATCGCCCTCTTTGATGCCGTCCAGCACTTCGATGTCCGAGGCGCCGGTGATTCCGGTGGTCACCTTGCGGAAGGCGCTCTTCTTGTTGGCGATGACGAACACCCCCTGGATCTCTTCCTTCTTCTTGTCCTTGGCCGCAGGCGCAGAGACACCGCTCTTATCGGCGGCCTGGGCTGTCCCGGAGGCGGCTCCCTTCTTGTTCTTCGGCTCCAGGTCGGCTGCCGTGCG
>JACQDI010000548.1 GCA_016201195.1 Acidobacteriota bacterium
ATCGCGCGGCGCGTGGCCGGCATCGTGCTCGCGCCCCTGGACGGCAAGGGCCTGCAAAACCCGATCGCCGAGGCTAAGCGCGCCGGCATCCCGGCGGTGATTGTCGACTCCGCCCTCCGTGGCGACGACTACATCAGCTTCATCGCCACCGACAACTACAAAGGCGGCCAGTTGGGCGCGCGGCGTCTGGTCGAGGTCCTCGGTGGGAAAGGCACGATCATCCTGATGCGGGTGATGGTGGGCGCCGAAAGCACCATGGCGCGCGAGCAGGGATTTCTCGATGAGATCCGCAATCATCCCGGTATCCGCGTGCTGAGCGATAACCAGTACGGCGGCATCACCACCGAAACCGCCTACCAGACCGGCGAAAACCTGCTGAACCGGTTCCCCGCGGTGGACGGCGTTTTCTGCCCCAACGAGTCGACGACCTTCGGCATGCTGCGAGCCCTGACCGACGCCGGCAAAGCGGGTAAGGTGAAGTTCGTCGGGTTCGATTCGAGCGACAAGCTCATCGCCGCGCTGCGGGCCAAACAGATTGACGGCCTGGTGCTGCAGAATCCATTCCGAATGGGCGAGCTGGGGGTGCGGACGCTGGTGCGCTACCTGCGGGACCGCGGCACGGTGCTCGAAAAGCGCGTGGACACCGGCGCTGCCGTGGCCACGCCGGAAAATATGGACACACCCGAGATCAAATCGCTTCTGTCCCCGCCCCTCGATCAATACCTGTGATGCGAATCCGAATGACCGGCCTGCGCAAGGCCTTCGGCCCGACCGTGGCGCTCGACGGCGTGGACCTCGCCGTGGAGGCGGGCGAGGTGCACGCGCTGATCGGGGAGAACGGCGCCGGCAAGAGCACGCTCATGAAAGTGCTGAGCGGCGTCTACCGGGCTGACGCCGGCGAGATGCAGCTCGACGGCCAGCCTTACGCGCCGGCCGATCCGCTGGATGCCCGCCGCCGCGGCGTGGTCATGATCTACCAGGAGCTGGCGCTGGCGCCGCACCTCACGGTCGCCGCCAATATCATGCTCGGGGTGGAGCCGGCGGCCGGCGGCTGGATCTCCCGGCAGCGCCTCGAAGAGCAGGCCGCCCGCGCCCTGGACGCTTTGGGGCATCCGGAAATTAACCTGCGCGCGCCGGTCTCGAGTCTGAGCGTCGGAGCCCGGCAGCTTGTGGAGCTGGCCCGGGCGCTGGTGCTCGAGGCGGGCGTCGTAGTGCTCGACGAGCCCACCAGCAGTCTTGCGGCCGCCGATGTGCCGCGCCTGTTCGGCGTGATCGCCCGGCTGCGGGAGCGCGGCGTCTCGGTGATCTACATCAGCCACTTCCTGGAAGAGGTGGAGCAGATCGCCGGGCGCTTCACCGTGTTGCGCGACGGGCGCTCGGTCGGAGGCGGGCGGATCGGTGAAGTAGATCGCGGCTGGATCATCGAGAGGATGGTCGGCCGGCGCCTCGCGGAGATGTTTCCCCGCCTGCCGCACGCGATCGGCGAGCCGGTGCTCGAGCTGGCGGACCTCTCCACGCCGGGAGTCGAGTCAGCAAGCCTGGTGTTGCGGCGGGGAGAGATTCTCGGCATCGCCGGGCTGATCGGCGCCGGCCGCACCGAGATGTTGCGCGCCGTCTTCGGCCTGGCGCCGGTGCGCAGCGGCACGGTCCGGGTCGTCGGCGTTTCCGGCCTGCTCAGCGAAGACCGCAAGGGCGAAGGCCTGGCCCAGTCTTTGACCGTCGGCGACAACCTGACCCTGTCTCATCTTCGCCCGTATGTACGCCACGGCTGGCTCGATCGCGCCGCCCAGCTTCGCGCCAGCCAACACTGGATCAACCGTCTGGCCATTCGCACCCGCGGGCCGTCCGAGCCGGTCGCCGCGCTTTCCGGCGGCAACCAGCAGAAGGTAGCCCTGGCGCGCCTGCTCCATCACGATTGCGACGTCTTGCTTCTCGATGAACCCACCCGCGGCATCGACGTGGCCAGCAAAGCGCAGATCTACGAGCTGATCGGCCAGCTCGCCCAGTCCGGCAAGGCGATTCTCTTCGTCAGCTCGTACCTGCCGGAGCTGCTGGGAGTCTGCGACACAATCGCGGTGATGCGCCGAGGCCGGCTGGGAGCGAAGGCTCCCGCAGGTGAATGGACCGAACACAGCATCATGAGCGCGGCCGTGGGGGCAGCTTCGTGAGAAACCTGGGTCCTGTAGCCGGCTTGGCCGTGG
>JACQDI010000549.1 GCA_016201195.1 Acidobacteriota bacterium
CAGATACGCACATCTTCAGTCCCAACTCGGTGAACGAGTTTCGCTTCGGCTATGTGCGGCACAACGGCAGCATTGTGGGTGACGCTCCCAAGGGGGTCGACTTCGCCGACAAAAACCGCGTCGCGCTGTTTCCATTTCCGGTGAAAGGCTTTCCCTCCATCACCTACAATTTCTCGGGCAACATCAGCGGCTCGCAGCAGTTTGACGGGTGGGGCGGCGGCAGCTCCAACCTGAACTTTGAGAACCGCTTCCAGTGGGCGGACAACCTCAACATGACGCGCGGCAGCCATACCCTCAAGACCGGCGTGGACGTTCGCCGCGCGCGCTTTGAAAGCCTCAAGGGCGACCCGTTCTTCGGGACCTTCATCTTCGGCTCCATCTTTACGTCGAGCTCGGATACGCCGGGCTCGGGGGCGCCGTTTGCCGACTTCCTGCTGGGGTTCCCGTCGACCATTCAGGGCACGCAGATGCTCGACTGGGGCCGCCAGCGGGACATTTACTTCGGCGGGTACTTTCAGGACGACTGGAAGGCCACCCGCAAGCTCACGCTGAACCTGGGGATCCGTTACGACGTGTTCACCCAGCCGGTGGACGCACGCGACCGCGGCGCGGTGTTCGACCTGGCGACCGGGCGCTTCGCGCTGCCGGGCAAGGACGGCTACACCCGCGCCGTCGTCGACGGGGATCACAACAACATCGGCCCGCGGGTCGGCTTCGCCTACCAGGCGGGACCGAAACTGGTGGTCCGCGGCGGCTACGGAATCTTCTACGGGCTGCGCGACCAGAACCAGGAGGTCACTCAGTTCTCGGGAAACAACCCCAACACGCCGACGCTTTCGGTGCCCACGGTGACGGCCACGGGGACCATCAAGCCGCCCTTCACCATCAACACGCCGATCATCGCCGCGCCCAGCGACACCACGCTCGTCAGCTTCACCCCCGAGCGGCCCTTCGTTCGGACCATCCGCACCCAGGGAATTCACGACTCCCGCGTGCCGACCCTGCACCAGCTCAACGTGAGCGTCCAGTATGAGCCGTTCCAGACCTGGCTGTTCGAGGTTTCCCTCAGCGGGGCGCGGGGCCGCGACCTGGCCAGCTCTTTCATCAATAAGAACCAGGAGCCGTTTGCATACGCCCTCGACGGGCGGAACACCCAGCGCAACCGGCCTTATCCCAACATCAACGGCACGATTCCCAGCACCCTGTCCATCGCCACCTCCAGCTATCACGCGGCCAACTTCAAGCTGGAGAAGCGCTATTCGGCCGGCCTGAACTTCCTGCTCAACTACACGGTCCAGAAGAACATGGAGTCGAACGGCACCGGCCCCAGCGCCTACACCCAGAACGGGGGAACCTCGATCGCCCTCGACACCTACAACCTGTCGCGGGAGCGCACCGTAGCCCCGATCGATGTGTCGCAGGTATTTGTCATCAGCTATGGGTACGAGTTGCCGTGGGGGCCGGGCCGGCCCTGGCTGAGTTCCGGCGGGCCGCTCGGGAAGATCGTCGGCGGATGGCAGGTCAACGGCATCACCTATGCCCGGGGCGGTTTTCCCACGGATGTGCGCACCAATGTCCTGCCGCCGATTTTTAATACCTTCAACGTTCCGGACCGGGTGGCCGGCCAGCCGGTCCAGGTGCAGCAAAACCGGAGCGTGGACAATTTCTTCAATCCCAACGCCTTCCGGGTGCCGGGGACGGTTTCGAGCAGCACCGGCGCCCGGGTTCAACTCTTCGGCGATTCAGCGCGGCGGGTGGCGCGTGGCCCCGGCTCGGGCAACTTCGATTTTTCCGTGTTCAAGAACACCACCATCACCGAGCGCTACCGGCTGCAGTTCCGCGCCGAGTTCTTCAACCTCACCAACACGCCGACCTTCTTTCTGCCGTCGGGCAGCGACCCAACCATGACGTGCAGCGGCCCGCCCGGGGCCGCGTGCAACGCCGGCAACGCGCAATTCGGGAAGCTCTCCAACGGCACGGCCACCGGACGGCAGATCCAGTTCGGGTTGAAGCTGATCTTTTAACAGGCTTGCGGCTTGTGGCCGGTGGCTGGCGGTAGTATGCTGCAAGACAGGGGGTGCGGGTATGAGATGCTTACAGTCAGTCGCTGTGACATGGGTTGCGCTGGTACTGCTTTGCGCCGCGGCATATGGCCAGGCGGTCAACGGGACGCTGCTCGGAACCGTTACGGATTCGACCGGGTCGGTAGTGCCCAATGCGAAAGTAACCATCGCGGAAACGCGAACGGGCATCAGCCGCTCGACGGCCACGAATGACAGCGGGAACTACGTCTTCGCCAACCTGCCGCCGGGAACCTACAACGTCTCGATCGAACAACCGGGATTCCGGACGGCGGTGCGGTCGAACGTCGATGTGCTGGTGAACACCACGGTCCGCGTGGATGAGCAGCTCCAGCCGGGCGTGGTCTCGGAAACGGTGAACGTCACCGCAGAGGTGGCCATACTCCAGACCGACCGCTCCGACACCGGCCGCCAGATCGAGACCAAGGCGCTCGCCGATCTGCCCATCCCTTATAACAACCGCAATTTTCAGGGCCTGCTGAACCTGGTTCCCGGCACCACGCGCGCCTTCCGCCCGCACTCGGAATTCTTCAACCCGCAGGACAGCCTCGCCACCCAGGTCAACGGCATGTCGCGGCTCGCCAACAACCTGCAGCTTGAGGGCGTGGACAACAACCATCGTACGGGCCTGCTGCAGGTACTGATCCCGCCGATCGAGGCCATCCAGACTGTCGATATCACCACCAGCAACTACGAGGCCGAACTGGGCCGCGCCGGTGGCGCGGTCACCAACGTGATGCTCAAGTCCGGCACCAACGAACTTCACGGCGCCGCTTACGAGTTCAACCGCGTGAGCGCGCTGGCGGCCCGGTCATTCTTCCTGCAAAGGAAGCCGGTCACGACCTACAACTACTTCGGCGGCAACATCGGCGGGGCCATCAAGAAGAACCGGACGTTCTTCTTCGGCGATTACCTGCGCATCTTCGACCGGCGCGGCGACGGAAACCGCTTTACGATTCCCACCCCCGCTTTTCGGAGCGGCGACCTGAGCGGTGGTCCGACCAATATTTATGACCCGCGAACGGGCGATGATCAGGGCCGGAACCGCACGGCGTTTCCGGGTAACGTGATCCCGGCCAGCCGCATCAGCCCGATCGCCACGCGGGTTCTGGGCCTGATTCCGCAGCCCAACCTGCCCGGCCTGGGCACTAACTTCGATCAGAACACGGTGCGGAAGAAGGACACCGACTCGTTCGATGTGAAGATCGACCACCACCAGACCAACCAAGATCGCATTTCGGTCCGGTACAGTTTCATGCGGCCGGTCACGACCGATCCGGCGCCGGTGGCCTATGGCGCCGCCGGCGGGCCCCATGGCGGCGGCTTTATCGGCACGGGCACCGACCGCACCCAGAGCGCCGCCGTTAACTACGACCACATCTTCTCCCCAACCCTGGTCGCCGAGGTCCGCATTGGCGTGAGCCGTTACCGCAACGACGCCCAGAATATGGATTACGGCGCCAACGCTTCGGATGCGATCGGCATCAAGGGGGTCAATGTCAGCCCCTTCACCAGCGGCCTGACCGGCATTCAGATCAGCGGCTATTCGAATCCGATCGTAGGCTATTCCGCCAGTTTGCCCTGGGTCCGCTCGGAGACCAACTTCAACTGGGTCAACACCTGGACGAAGACCCTCAGCAATCACACCGTCAAATGGGGAGTGGACATCCGCCGCATCCGCGACGAGCTATTGCAGAATCAAACGTTCAGCCCGCGCGGTCGCTTCGACTTCAATCCAGGCACCACCGGACTGAACTGCGCCTCCCCCTGCGACAACAGAACCGGTTTCGCGAACGGCTTTGCCAGCTTTCTGCTCGATATCCCCAGTCAAGTGGGCCGCGACCTTCCGCTTTTCTTCCCGGCTTACCGGGCCACCGAGTTTTTCAGTTTCGTGCAAGACAAATGGCAGGTCACCAAGAAGCTGACCCTCGATGTCGGGCTGCGCTGGGAATTCTATCCGCCCGGCACCCCGCGTTTCCCCGGCGGCTTCTCCAATTACGACCCCAACACAAACAGCCTGGTCCTCGCGGGCATCGGCAAGAATCCGTCGAACCTGGGCATGCAGACCAACTACAAGGACTTTGCTCCGCGGGCGGGCGTCGCCTATCGCGTCACCGAGAAGACCGTGGTGCGCGCCGGCTTCGGCCTCAGCTACGAGCCGTTTCCTGACAACACGTACGCTTACAATTTTCCCGTGCGGCAGAACAACGCCTTCAACCAACTGAACGGCTTCTCCCCGGCGCTGCTGGGAGACGGATCGCCTGCCTCGATGGCCGCCGGCTTCCCGCCCCCGGCGCCAGCCGTGATTCCGCCGGACGGAATCATCAGCGCCAACACCCCGACGCTTCGCAATCAGAGCTATGACGTGATTAACCTGAAGTTCCGCGAGGGCTATGTCGAAGCGTGGAACTTCGCCGTTCAGCGCGCTCTGCCGCGCAACTTCACCTTTGAGGCCGCCTACGTCGGCAACCATGGCGTGGAGATTCCCACCCGGTACAACCTGAACGCGGGCACTTCACCTTTGAGGCCGCCTACGTCGGCAACCATGGCGTGGAGATTCCCACCCGGTACAACCTGAACGCGGGCCTGATCCCCGGGGCGGGATCCGCCGGCCAGCCCCTGTTCCCGAAGTTCGGGCGCACGGCAGGCACGACGGTGTCGTTCATCGGCACCAGTTCCCATTACCACGCGCTCCAGGCGAAGTTCGACCACCGGTGGTCCGGGGGCTTCCTGATGACTACCGCTTACACCTTCAGCAAGGCCACCGGCATCACCGATGAGGATGGCGGTTTCGCCTACTACATCAACCCCCGGCGAAGTTATTCGCGGTTGTCCCACAGCCGCCCCCACGTTTTTGTGCAGAGCTACATTTATGAGCCGCCCTTTGGCAAGGGGAAGCAGTACGTGACCTCCGGCCCGGCGAGCTGGCTGGTCGGCGGGTGGCAGATCGCCGGCGTGCTTACGCTGATGTCGGGCGCGCCGCTCAATTTCGGCGCCCCAGGGGCCGCCTTGAACGTCCCTGGCAACGACCAGTCGCCCAACATCACCGGGCCCCTGAAGATCCTCCACGGCATCGACGAGGCTCTATGGTTCGACACCTCGAACTTCTCCGCGCCCGCGGCGGCCACGTTCGGCAATCTGGGCCGAATGATCGCCGGCGGGCCGGGCTTCTTCAATCTCGACGCCTCGCTGTTCCGGAGGTTTGCCGTCCGCGAGAAGATGAACCTGGAATTCCGGGCCGAATCCTTCAGCGTGACCAACACGCCGCAGTTCGGCAACCCCGACACCGGCTTCGGCAACGCCAACTTTGGCAAGGTGAAAGGCGCAGGTGGCGCCAGGGGAATTTCGATGGGAGCGAAGTTCACCTTCTGAAACTTGAAGGATCGATGCAGATTCTCAGAACCTGCAAGTAACACTGTGCGACCATCTGCGTGCTTGTAGCGCTGGCGAAGCGCGTTCCTTATACGATTCTGAGTAAAATAAATCCGTGCCCGTAGAAACTCTCGGCCAGTTGTTTCTGCACAGCGTCGCTTACTTCGCGTGAGGGACCTGGGGCTCGCGAAAGGCGATCGCTGCGGGCTGCTTTCCGAGAACCGCTGGGAGTGGGCGGCGGCGGACTTCGCCATGATGACCCCGGGCGTCGTCAGCGTCCCGCTCTACGCCACGCTGACTGCTGAACAGATCCTCTACATGCTGGAGAACTCGGGCGCGCGCGGCGTCTTCGTGTCGACTGCGGCGCAGCGCGAGAAGATTGAATCGATCCGCAGCCGGCTGCCGGAGCTCCGAACGGTGATTTGCTTCGACGAGGGGCCGCTGGTTTCTGATGACCCGCCGAGCGGCGCCAAGCAGCGAGAGTTCGAGGACGCCATTGCCGCGGTGGGCCCCGAGGACCTGGCCAGCATCCTGTATACCTCGGGAACGACCGGCACGCCCAAAGGCGTGATGCTCACCCACGCGAACATTGTGAGCAACGTGCTCGACAGCGAGCCGGACATCGGGCCCACCGACGTCGCGCTTTCGTTTCTGCCCTTGGCCCACATCTACGAGCGCATGGTCGATTACAGCTACTATTTCCATGGCGTGACGGTGGCTCATGTGGATTCGATGGAGAACGTTCCACAAGCGCTTCTGAAAGTGAGGCCCACGGTAGCCGCCGCCGTCCCGCGGTTTTTCGAGAAGATCTACGGCCGGCTGATGGACGCCGTACACGCCGCCCCGCCGCTGCGGCAGAAGCTGTTCCACTGGGCGTTGAAGGCGGGTTTCGAGTCGATCCCCTACCGGCTGGCGAACCGCAGCCTGCCGCTCGGGCTGCGCTTACGCCTGGGCGTGGCCGACCGGCTGGTGTTTTCGAAGCTCCGAGAGCGGTTGGGAGGACGCATCCGCTGGTTCGGCTCCGGCAGCGCCCCGCTGGCCAGGGAACTGGCCGAGTTTTTCTATGCCGTGCAAGTACCCGTCCTGGAGGGCTACGGGCTGACCGAAACGGCTCCCGTGGTCACGGCCAGTAGGCTCGGCCGGA
>JACQDI010000550.1 GCA_016201195.1 Acidobacteriota bacterium
GTTCGGCTACGCTTGCCACAACACGACGCTGGGCGGCGACTTCTACAAGGTCGCCGGGGACTACGCCGGTTTTGCCCAGCTCGCTGTCGAGAAGGCGCACCCGGGCGCGACGGCGCTGTTTGTGATGCTGTGTGGGGCCGATCAGAACCCGAACCCGCGCGGCAAGCTGGAAATGGCCGAGCAGCACGGCGCCGCCCTGGCGGCCGAAGTTGGCCGGGTGCTGGCGGGCCGGCTGGAGCGCGTGCGCGGCAACCTGCGGGCGGTTTTCCAGACCGTTGATCTCAACTTCGCCCCGCACAGCCGGGAAACGTTCGAAGCTCGCCTCTCGGAGTCGAACCCCTGGCGTGTTCGCCACGCCAAGGCCATGCTGCGCGCTTACGACGAACGCCGGCCAATTCGCAACTACCCTTACCCGGTGCAGGCCGTCGCCTTTGGCCGCGACTTCACGCTGCTCGCCCTGGGCGGCGAGGTGGTGGTGGATTACGCGCTGCGGGTGAAGAAGGAGTACGGGGCCAAGAAGATCCTCGTCGCCGGCTACTCGAACGACGTGATGTCCTACATCCCCTCGCTGCGGGTGCTCAAAGAGGGAGGCTACGAGGCCGCCGACAGCATGATCTATTACGGCCAGCCGGGACCCTACGATGAAGAGGTGGAAGATCGGATCTTCACCACCATCCGGCAAGTGATGAAGCGCGCGGGGCGCGGCCGGTAGCGACAGGTCCTCCACAGAAACGCTGCGACCTACAATTCCAACGACTTCAAGTAGCTCCGGAAATCCGCCCCTAAGTCCTCGCGGCGCAGGGCCAGTTCGACGGTCGCTTTGAGGAATCCCAGCCGGTCGCCGGCATCGTAGCGCGTTCCCTCAAACCGATAGGCGTAGACCGGCTGTTGTTCGCGCAGATGGCGGATGCCGTCGGTGAGCTGGATCTCGCCCATGCTGCCGGGCGCCGTCTCGGCAAGCGCAACGAAAATCTCCGGCGTCAGGATGTACCGGCCAATAATGGCCAAATTCGACGGCGCTTTTCCCGCCAGGGGCTTCTCGACCATGTCGAGCACTCGAAACAGCCGATCGGAGGCGCGGTTGTAGTCCACCGGCTCAGCGGCGATCACGCCATAGCGCGAGGTTTCGTCTTTGGGCACTTCCATCACCGCCATCACCGAGCGGCCGGTGTGCTGGTAGACATCCAGCAGTTGCCGCAGGCAAGGCCGGCTGCCGAGGATCACGTCGTCGGCCAGGACCACCGCGAAGGGCTCGTCGGCCACCAGTTCCTTGGTCACCAGCACGGCGTGTCCCAGCCCCAGGGCTTCTTTCTGGCGGATGTAGGAGACGTGGATCAGCTCCGAGACCCGCCGCACCAGCTCCAGCTCGCAGGTTTTTCCCCGGGACTCCAGCAGGTTCTCCAGCTCGAAGCTGACGTCGAAGTGATCCTCGATCGCCGTCTTGCCCCGGCCGGTAACAATGATGATGTTCTCGATGCCCGACTCGAGCGCCTCCTCCACGCCGTACTGAATGATGGGCTTGTCCACCAGCGGCAGCATCTCCTTGGGCTGCGACTTGGTGGCCGGCAGGAATCGGGTGCCGAGCCCGGCGGCCGGGAACACCGCTTTCCGCACAGGGCGATTCATGTACTACAGTATGCATGGCCGCGCGGGCCTTGCCAACCCACCCCCCACTGCGCTACAACACGAGCGATGGGCGACGCGCGGTTTGAGATGGCCGTCGAGTTGTTGCGCAAGGCCTACCAGCTTCAGATGCAGGGAGAGCTCGACCTTGCCGTAAGCCTTTACAAGCGCTCCATCGAGCTGCATCCCACCGCCGAGGCCTATACGTTCTTGGGCTGGACCTACCGCTTCCAGGGAAAGCTCGACCAAGCCATCGCCGAATGCAAGAAGGCCATCGCCCTCGACCCCACTTTTGGCAACCCTTACAACGATATCGGCGCTTACCTGATCGAGAAGGGCAAGTACGATGAGGCGATTCCCTGGCTCGAGGAGGCCACCCGCGCCCAGCGCTACGAGGCCTACCACTTCCCGTGGTTCAACCTCGGCCGCGTCTACTTCGCCAAGGATCTTTACACCAAAGCCCGCGAGTGCTGGCAGAAGTCCCTGGAAATCGACCCCGACTACACGCCCGCCAAGGAAGCGCTGCAAAAGTTGAAGCGGATGGTGCAGTAAGAACGGATCCGGGCCCACGATCCACGATCTACGATCCACGATCCAGCTTCACCCAAATCGGGCTCGACCAGGCCACGTTGCGGTCCTTCTGCTGCACTCTTACGTAGTAGTAATGCTCCCCTGCCCCCGCGCTGTTGTCCCGGTAGGTGAACTCGGCCGTTTCCCCGGCCCCGGGCCGGGAGTGGATGTACTGGTTATCGCGCACCACGTCGATTTTCGCGAGCGGGGCCGTGCCGAAGATTTTCACCACCAATTGGGGTGTGCCCTGGGCGGTAACGACGTCGCCTTGCAGGTGTGTGCCCGCGCCGTCCTCCATGCGGAAATCGAGGATGATGTTGCTGGTGGCGGCGTAGGTGTGGCGGCGGCGCATGGCGTCCACCAGGCCATCACGGGTGAAGTTTTCGGCGATCACGCAGGCGTAGGAGGTGTGGGTGGAGGTGTGGTCGGAGCTGGCCTGCACGCCGAGCTTGTAGCCCTTGGCCCAGGCATTCCACAGCGCCCACTGGAAGATCTCCATAATCGGCTCCAGCTCCGGGTCGTTGTCCCGCCAGTCGGTCCCCATGCCGGTGTGCGAGGTATGCGACATCGCGATGCCGCCGTACTTCTTCAGGTAGGGATAGAGGATCGGCCCGGTGTGCTCCTTCGGTTCGCGCGGGGCGATGGGCAGCGTGCGGATGCCTCGTCGCGTGAAAACCAGGTTGCGGTGCCCGTTGGGGTAAGCCACGCTGCGCTCGTAACCGAACAGCGTGGTGAAAAAGCCCGGGACGTGGAACATGTCTTCGGACTTCTCGATCCGCCACCAAGTGTATTCCTGGTTGTTCCCTGACTGGTGATCGGTGACTAGGAAGTAGTCCATGCCCGCGGCGTCCATCATGTAGCGGTAGGCGTCGAACAGGCTGCCGTCGCCCGCGCCGTCGAGCGAGATCTCCGTGTGGCGGTGCATGTCGCCGCGATAGATCTTGTACGTCTTGCCCCCGGCGTTGATCGAGTATCCGCGCAGCGCCGCGATCTGCGCCTTCTCGCGCGGCTCGGAGGGCAGAGCGGCCGGAGGCTCTCCGGCGCGCGCGCCCAACTGGAGCGCGGGGCCGGCATCGGCGTCGAGCGGCGCGACCACGATGTCGTTGTTCTGCGGCGGGTGGCCGAAGTTGGGGCCTCCGTAGAGGCGGTGGTCGGTCACCGCCGCCACCCACACCCGGCCGGCGGGATCAGCGGCCGCGTCAAAGGGGCCTTCGTTCCGTCCCACGGTTTCAGGGATGGTCAGCGGCGTCGACCAACGGTCCCCCGCATACGACGAGGCCAGCACCTCCCACTTACCGCCCGCCGCCCAGAGCGATTGCGGCAGCATGGCCGAGGTGCGCGGCCGGAACACGACCCACATGCGGCCCTTGCCCGCCACCAGCCGCGGCGACTGCACGTAGCGGCGCATCCCCAGGGGCAGCGCCTCGTTCAAGTCGCTGCGCGGCTCGAGCCACTTGCCGCCCGAGTAGATGGCGCACCGGATCCGACGCGACTGGTAAAGCCCGGCGCCCCCGGTGAGGAAAAAGCCGGTGTCCTTGCCCCAGTTCTCTTCGGCTTCATCGTAGGCCACCCAGAGGCGGTCCTGCTCGTCGACCGCGAGGCTGGCGTGGGCGTGGAAGCGCGGCGAGTCGGTCACTTTAATCACCTCACCCGCTTTGCCGGCGCGCACCGGCCGTAGAAGAATGTTATAGTTCCCGCCGGCATAGCTGTCCCAGGCGACCCACACCGTGCCGGCGCGGTCGGCGGCCACCGCCGGGTTCCAATCGTTGGCACGGGCGTCACGCTTGGGATCACTCAAGTTCAGCTCATTCGACCAACGGTCGCCTACGAGCGACTTCAAGAAGATATCGGATCGCCCGCCCCGGGCCGCCTGCCAGACCAAGTGCAGGTTCCCGCGCGGATCCGCCGCCAGCCGGTGGAACAGATTGTTGCTTTTGCCGGTGGTCAGCGCCTCGACCCGGCTCCACGCCTTGCCGTCGTAGTTGCGCGCCATCAGGCGCCAGTCCGCGTCCTTGCGCTCGGACCACACCACCCACGCCCGCCCTCGGCCGTCCACCGCCACAGCGGTCGAGAACAGGTCCCCGGGCCGCTCGCTCACCTTCATCACCTCCGCCCCGGCCCGCTTCAGAAATATCTCGTCGCTCTCGTTACGATACGCGGCCCAGGCCACCCAGGCCGCGCCGGACCTGTCCACCGCCACCGACGGGTAATCGTCCTCGTAGTCGGCGCCGGTGATCTGCTCCGCCGCCGGCACGCGGCTCGCCTGCACCCGCGAAGCCAACAACCGGAGCGGGCCGGAGGCCGGCACGTCTCCCAGGCGGAACTCGAACTCTCCGGGCGTGGTCTTCACCCGCATGACGGCGTCGTCGGGCGCCCGGTAGTAAACCGTCACGCCGACCGCGGAGACGCGAGTGCCGTAAGGGTCGGGCATCTCGTTTGGATGGAGGCCCCCGGCCATGGTCGGCCACTCCGTAGTCGCCGCTTGCCAACTGAAGTCTTCGTTGATCTTGTCCTTGTCGGTGAAGTGGTGCCCGCGAATCTTGAGGATGCTGCCCGCCGACAGGGCGACCGAGCCGTCCCAGTGCGTGGCGCTTCCGTCCTTGATGCCGAATTCCAGGGTCAGGGCGCGGACCGGCTCGCCCGCCGGGGTATTCTGCAAGCCGCGGCTTTGACGCCCGGCGACGAACCACATCAGGCTGGCGGCCGCGAGGAGGCCGGCGATTGAAGAGCGCATTGGGAACCCTCCTTCCCGGGGGCGAGCTCGAAAGCCTGCGGCTGCCTTCAGGCAGCCGGCTCGCGGTCTGACACGCCGCCCACGGCAGGCGGAAGTATAACATATTGCTGGAACAAACAATTTCTGGTATATTGTTTACGCATGCCTTTGTTCCAGAAGGGGATAGGTGTATGCCTTTTCCTTACGGCCGTTTGGGCGGCTGACGCACCCCCTCCCCTCGCGTATACGGTCGGCGTGGATGGCCGGACCGGAAAATTGGTGCGGGTCCCGGCCACCCGGTATACGCGGCCCGTTTCTAACCGCAGCATCCAGTCCAAGCCGGTCCCCGAGACGGTGGTCGCGGCACGCATAGTAAGCAACGAGCTGACTCCGGCCAAACCCGAGCCTCGGCTCGCTTACAACGTCGCTTCCGGCCCCTCCTTCGACCGGCTGATCGAGCAGGTCGCCCTCCACTACCAGATCCACCCCAGCTTTGTGCATGCGGTGATCAAGGCAGAGAGCAACTACAACCCGCGCGCCATTTCCTCCAAAGGGGCGCTCGGGCTGATGCAGTTGATGCCCTACACCGCGCGGCGCTTTGGGGTGGCCAATGTGTTCAATCCCGTCGAGAATCTCGAGGGCGGGGTGCGCTATCTGCGTTACCTGCTGGATTATTACGGAGGCAACGCGCGCCTCTCCCTGGCCGCTTATAACGCCGGGGAAGGCGCGGTCGACCGCTTCGGCGGCGTGCCGCCGTACCTGGAAACCATGCGATACGTCCGGCGCGTGAACGACCTTTACCGGCGGTCCCGCGAGACCATCCAGGTCCCGGTGACCCCGGAGCCGGCTCCGAAAAAGCTGGAAGGCCCGCGCATCCGCGAGATCCTGGATGCCTCGGGCGCGACGCGCTTCGTGACCGAATCGCAATAGGCTCTATGCCGCGGATGGCAATCGCTTTGGCGCTGGGCTCGGGTCTTGGCCTTGTCGCTTGGGCCGGCTCGCTGACCACCGCCAGGCGCGAACTCGCTCTCAGGTACTACGACCAGGCTGTCATCCAGCGCCTGGATATCGAAGCCCTGCCCGAGGACCAGCGGACTTCCGTCGTTTACGAGAAAGCCGCCGGCGCTTTCCACCGCGTTTACCTCACATCCCCACAAAGCTCGAAGGCCGATGACAGCCTGCTGGCTGTGGGCGAGATCTACACGGCGATGGAGCAGCGCTTCGGGCCCGGCCCCTACCGCAGCAAGGCGATCCAGGCGTATGAGTTCCTGATCCGTGAATACCCCTTGAGCCCCCTGCTCGAGCAGGCGCGCCAGAAGCTGGAGGCATTGAAGGCGTTGCCGGCGCCCCCCGCGAAGGAGGACAAGCCCTCGGCGCCGATTGCATCCAACGCGGCGCCGTCCTCTTTTAAAGGCCTGCCGCACGTCACCGAAGTGCGGCACTGGTCCTTGCCGGGACTGACCAGAGTGGTGATCAGCCTGGAAGCGGAAGCCAAGGTCAAGGGGGATCGGTTGACCAACCCCGACCGGGTCTATCTTGATTTGCGCGGGATCCGGCTGGCCCCGGAGTTGAAGGCCACCGTGCCGGTGAACGACGAGCTGGTCAAGCAGATCCGTTTGGCGCATACGCAGGTGGGCGTGACCCGCGTGGTGGTGGACCTGAAAGTGGATGCCGTGCACACCCTCTCGATGCTCACCAACCCGCCGCGCGTCGTGGTGGAACTGCGGGAACGGGGGGCCGCCGCCGCAACAGCGCCCACGGCCACTGCAACACCTGCCACGGTGACAGCCACAAAAGCGCCCGAGCCCGCCGCCTCGCCCGCATCGCCGTCTCCCAGAGTGGTTCCTCCCAATGCCGCGCAGGCCGGGATGGTCGCGGCCACAAGACAACCAGAGCCCGCCGCGCCATCGCCCGGGTCACCCAAGGTGGCCCGCCCTAAGGCCGGGCAGGCTGACTTGGGCGCCACAAGATCACCCGAGACCTCCGCGCCTTCCTCCTCTGCGCCGTCCAAGGTGGCTCCCTCCAAGGACGTGCAGACCGCTGTCGCCGCCGCGAAACCGGCCGATCCCGCCGCCACCTCGCTCGCGCCATCCGCGTCGCCCAAGATGGCTCCTCCCAAGGCCGCACAACCCACCAGCCGCGGTGAGCGGAACCTGGTCCGCGCCCTGGGATTGAAGATCGGCCGCGTGGTGATCGACGCCGGCCACGGCGGCCACGACACCGGCACCATCGGCCCCACCGGCTTCATGGAAAAGGACCTGACCCTCGACATCGCCAAACGCCTGGGAGACTTGATCGCCGAGCGGACCGGCAGCGAGGTGGTGTTCACCCGCAGCGAAGATTCCTTTGTGGCCCTGGAAGAGCGCACCACGCTCGCCAACGAAAAGCAGGCCGACCTGTTCATTTCCATCCATGCCAACTCGTCCAGGCTGCCGGGGGTTCGCGGGATCGAGACCTACTACCTGAACCTGACCGCCGATCGGGAGGCGATGGAAGTGGCGGCGCGGGAAAACGCCGCGTCGCAGAAATCGATCCACGAGTTGCAGGACCTGGTGGCCAAGATCACCCTCACCGAAAAGATCTCCGAGTCGCGGGAGTTCGCCTCCCAGGTGCAGCGCGCGCTCTACACAACGGTGGCCCGCGACAACGCCACGCTGCGCAACCGCGGCGTGCGCAAGGCCCCCTTCGTGGTATTGATCGGCGCCCGCATGCCCTCGGTGCTTGCCGAGATCAGCTTCCTCAGCAATCCCCGCGACGAGAAGCTCCTGAAGACCCCCGCCTACCGCCAGAAGATTGCCGAAGCGCTCTATAAGGGCGTGGCCGGCTACTCCAATACCTTAAGCCGCGTCGAAGTAGCCGTGAAACAGCAGTAGTGGTAGGGCGGCTCCCCTGGGCCGCAGCCGGCCCCGGCCGGCTCCGGATCGTGGTTAGTGTTAGTTTAGGGTTCTATTGCAGATAGACCGCCCCAATGTCGAAAGCTTCCTCCGGCGTCCCATGATCGCCATGCAGGAAGAACGTCGGCTCGTATTTCTCGTGGCTGTAAGTGTAGAACGCTACGCTCATAGAGTCCTCGTTGCCGTTGTAGCGAAGCCGGACCAGGTGCAGCGGATAGGGACTCGATTCCACGTACGCATCGACGTAGCACAGCGCCCCGCGAAACCGCACGTCGATGCGGTCATACTTACCCGCATAGTGCTTCGCCGCGTGCTTCAGAATCCTCCGTCGAATCCGCTCCTGGACAGCCGGCGGCGCTTTCTTTCCACCCGAGTGCGGATTGTACACCCACATGCGCATGGGTTCCCTCCTCGGTGCAGTGTACACCGCGCGGCGAACAATTGTGCGTGGTGTTTTTGCGCTGCGCAATTCCTACGCAGATCAACCTGCCCGCCAACGAGGTGCGGGATCAGTCGCCGGCTTTTTCCACCTCCACCAGCGTGCTGTAGAAGGTGGCGCCCCCGCCCATGTCGGTCAGGCGATCGGAGGTCAGGGCGTTGACGTTGCGGCCGTCGGGGGACCGCTTGTTCCAGCGTACGGCCTCGGCGCAGACCACCCCGGCGGCCACCGACGGCTCCACGGAGGCGATCAGCCGGCAACTGCCGCGGTCATTGAACACCCGCACCACGGCGCCATTCTCGATGTCGCGTCGGACCGCGTCCTCCGGGTGGATCTCGAGGCGCGAACCGGCCTGGGCCCCGCAGGCCACGTTGCTGAACGTCGAGTTCACCAGCTCCGCGGCCTTGGGCGAGATCAGCTCCAGAGGATAACGCTGCCGCAAGCCCGCGTCCCCCAGCCGCGATTCGGTGGGAGGCGTGTAAGCGGGCAGAGGATCGATGCCCCGGGCGGCGAGCCCATCGGCCCGCAGTTCGCACCTGCCCGAAGGCGTCTCGAATCCCCCCTCGGCGAAGGGCAGAAACGGCTTTCCAGGCTCGCCCACCGATAGCCGGATCGAGTGCTCGCGCTCGAGCCGCTCGAGCGTAATGCCCCGCACCCACGGGTGGTCCGAGTCGAGCAGGGTCCGCACCAGGTCGTCGTCGGTCTCGTTGAAGCATGCCTCGGTGAAACCCATGCGGCGGGCCAGGCGCCGGAACAGCTCGACGTTGGGCAGCGCCTCGCCCAACGGCTCGATCACCGGGCGCGCCAGTTGCAGATGATAGTGCCCATAGGCAAAGTAGAGATCGGAGTGCTCGAGGAAGGTCGGGGCGGGCAGCAGGATGTCGGCGTAATCGGCCGTGTCGGTTTGAAACTGCTCGCTGACCACAGTGAACAGGTCCTCGCGCCGCAAGCCGCGCAGCACGCGGTTCTGATCGGGAGCCACGGCCGCCGGATTCGAGTTGTAGACAAACAGGGCCTTCACCGGCGGCGCATCCAAATCGAGCAGCGCCTTGCCCAGCTCGACCATGTTGATAGTGCGCGGCATGCGGCCGAGCGGCGAGCGCAGGCACAGCTCAGGCATCTCCAGCTTGTCGCGCCGCAGGCGGAAGGCCTGGCTGGTCGAGAGCTGCAATCCGCCGCCTACCTCTCGCCACGACCCGGTGATCGCCGGCAGCATGGCGATGGTGCGCACGGCCATGGCGCCGCGCTCGCTCCGCTGCAAGCCATAGTTGAGCCGGATGGCCGCCGGCCGCACGGTCGCATACTCCCGCGCCAGGCGCACGATGTCGCCGGCGGGGATCCCGGTGAGCGCGGCTGCGCGCTCCGGCGGGTACTCCTTCACTCGCTCCCGCAGGTCCTCAAAGCCGAGCGTGTAGCGCGACACGTAATCGGCGTCAAACAGGCCTTCGGCGACGATGACGTGCATCATCCCCAGGGCCAGCGCCGTGTCGCTGCCCGGATGGATGGGAATGTGCCAGTCGGCCTGCCGTGCAGTGCGGTTCAGGTGCGGATCGATGACGTAGAACCGCGCCCCGTTGCGCCGCGCCTCCACGATAAACGGCCAGAGGTGGACGTTGGTGCCGAGGATGTTCGCGCCCCACGCCAGGATCAGCTTCGAATGCCGGAACTGCTCGGGCTCGGTCCCCACGCGGACGCCCTGCGTCACGGTGAGGCCTACCGCGCCCGCCTCCGCGCAGATGGTGCGCGCCAGCAGCGACGCCCCCAGGCGGTGAAAGAACCGCCGGTCCATGCCCGCCCCGTTCAGATAGCCCATCGTTCCGCCGTAGCTGTACGGCAGGATCGATTCGGGCCCATAGTCGGCGGCGATCGCCGTGAGCCGCGCGGCGATCGTGTCGAGCGCCTCGTCCCAGGTGATCCGTTCGAAGCGGCCTTCGCCTTTGGCCCCGACCCGGCGCAAGGGGTGGAGCAGCCGCTCCGGCGAATAGACGCGCTCCAGGTACCGCGCCACCTTGCCGCACAGAAATCCGCGCGTCACCGGATGATCCGGGTTGCCCCGAATCCTCACGGCCCGGCCGTCCTCAATGTCTACGAGGATAGAGCAGGCGTCCGGACAGTCGTGAGAGCAGGTGGTGTGCAAGGTTTGGGGCATTGGTTTGATTATAACTGTAGGGCAAGCTAGAGGCTTACCCCACCTGCTATCCTGGATTCTTATGCGCAAATTCCTCCTGGCTTGCACTGTGTTTCTGGCCCCGCTGTGGGCATCCGGGGAGCTTTCCAACCGGCGGGCGCCGGGGTTCTCGCTGCCCGACTCCAGCATCCGGCAGCATGACCTCGCCGACTATCGCGGCAAAGTGGTGGTGCTCGAGATCATGCTGACGACCTGTCCCCATTGCGTCAAGTTCGCCCCGATCCTCGAGGAGGTCCAGAAGAAATACGCCGGGCGTGTGCAGGTGTTGTCGATCACCACTCCGCCGGACACCACGACGACCGTGGGCAAGTTCATTCGCGAGCGGGGGCTTTCTTACCCGGTGCTGTTTGATTGCGGCCAAGCCGCCGGCTCCTACATGCTGGCCACGCCCCAGAAGCCGAGCTTCGATGTTCCCCACATTTTCCTCATTGACCAGAATGGTTTCATCAAGAACGATTTCGGGTACGACGTTCTGACCACGCAGATCTTCGAGGGCCGCGCCCTGTTTACGGAGATCGACAAGCTGCTGGGAACAGCTCCCGCAGCGCCCCCCTCCAAGAAGACGACGCCGAAGAAGTAGCTTTCGAGTACAATTGGCCCGTTGACCACGCCGCGACGCGCTCACCTTCTGGCCCTCTTGATGATCGCGGCCTTTGCCGGCCTCGGGTCGCTGTGGATCGCCTGGCCCGGCCTGGAATACGACGAGGCGCGCTTCGTAGTGGCGAGCTATCCACACCCAGACGTGCGCGCCGCATACACGATGCATTTCCACGGCCAGCCCGTGGTCCTCATGGTGGTCAGCTACATGGGCGCGTTGAAGGGCTGGCTGTATATCCCGATTCTGAAAGCCTGGCCCCCTTCGGCGGCGCTGGTTCGCCTGCCCATGCTGCTGGTGGGGGCTGCCGGGCTGTATTGCTTCTATCTATTCGCGCGCCGCGCGTTCGGAACCACGGCGGCGCTGGCAGCCCTCGCCCTGGCCGCAACCGATCCGATTTACCTCTTCACCACACGCCTCGATTGGGGACCCGTCGCCATCCAGCACTTCTGCCTTCTGGGGGGCTGCCTCGCGGTCCTGAAATGGTGGCAGCAGCGGCGGGCGTGCTACCTGGCCCTGGGCTTTTTCCTCATGGGCGTGGGGATCTTCGACAAGGCGAGCTTCCTGTGGCTGCTGGGGGCGCTGGCGCTGGCCACCGCCGCCGCCTTTCCACGGCAACTTTGGAGCAGCCTGCGGCCCGGGCCTCTGGCGGTGGCGGCCGTGTCCCTTCTGGTCGGGGCGGCGCCTTTCCTCTACTACTGTTGGAAGTGGCCGGGGGAAACCTTTCGCCAGCCGGCCAGCCCTCGCGACCAATATGTGAATAAACTGCGCGGCTTGCAGTCCGCACTACAGGGGAAGGCGCTCGAGCCGTGGATCAGCCGCACGGTGGAAGGTGAGCCGATCGAGCCACCCGGCGCCCTTGCTCGCGTCGTCTATGCGCTGGCCCCGCGCGAGCCGGAGGCGGAAACCTTGTTCTTGCCGGCTGTTGTTCTGGCATTGTTCCTGCTGCCCGCCCTGCCTTTCCACCCGTCGGGACGCGGGATGCTGTTCGCCCTGCTCTTCTGCCTGGCGGCGTTTCTCCCCATGCTGTTGCTGCGCGACGCCGGCGCGGCCCATCACCTGGTCCTGTTCTTCCCCTTCCCGCAACTCTTCGTGGGCGCCGGCCTGGCCGGGGCGAAAGCAGTGGTGGATCGCTGGCTCGCCCGCCGCCGCTCGAGCTGGGCTCCGGCGGCCGCGCTGTGGGTTCTTATTCTGCTGTTGGCTGCCGCCAACCTGCGCGTGGTAGCTCACCACTACTTCCGGATTGTCGGCTACGGCGGGGGTGTCTACTGGTCCGAGGCAATCTATTCCCTGGAGGACGCGCTCACGCGGCGCAGCCCCGAAAAAATCTTCCTGCTCGATTGGGGGATGCTCATGCAATTGCGGCTGCTGAGCGGGGACCGGCTCCCACTGGCCGAAGCCATCCTCTCGAACGAGCCTCCGCATCTTGCCAACCTCGAGCCTTATCTCGCGAATCCCCGCGCGGTGTACGTGAAGTACGCCGCCGGCGAGCCGCCCGCCTTTCCCAAGAGCGCCAAAACCTTCTTCGATTTCGTGGCCCGGCGCGGCTTACACAGCGAGATTGCAGAGACCATCCGCGATCGGCGGGGCCGCGCGATTTACGAGATCCTGGTGGTGCGGAAACAATGACTGCGCCCCGGTGGGTTCCGATCGCCGCCCTGCTGATCGCATCGCTGTTCTTCGGCTTGGGATCGTTGTGGATCGCCTGGCCCGGCCCGGAATACGACGAAACCCTCTTCGTGCTGGCCAGCTTCCCCCGCCCTGACACGCCCCTTGAGTATGCGATGAAGTTCCGCAACAGCCAGGTGGCCCTCATGCTCGACACATACCTGGGCGCGCTGAAGGGCTGGCTCTACCGGCCAATCCTTCAGATGCGGCCAGGCTCGATGGCCTGGGTCCGGAGGCCGGTCCTGTTGCTAGGCGCCCTCAGCATATATTTATTATACTTATTCGCCCGCCGCGCTTTCGGTTGGCAGACGGCGCTGCTTGCGCTGGCGCTGGCGGCCACCGATCCGATCTACCTGTTCACCACGCGCCTCGATTGGGGACCCGTGGCCATTCAACACTTCTGCCTGCTGGCCGGATGCTGGGGCGTGCTGCGGTGGTGGCAGGAACGGCGCGGGCGCGACCTGGCGCTGGCGTTCTTCGTCATGGGCGTGGGGATCTGGGACAAGGCGACCTTTCTGTGGCTGCTCGCAGCGCTGGCCCTCTCGGCGGCGATCGTTTTCCCACGTCAACTGCGGGACGCTCTGCGACCCCGCGCCGCGACTATCGCCACCGCTGCCATGCTCCTCGGCGCGGCGCCCTTCGTCTATTACAACCTTAAGCGTCCGGGGGCGACGTTCCGCCAGCAGGCCGACCGCACCAGCCAGTACGCCGAAAAGATGCTCGCCGCCCGTTACGTGCTGGAGGGCGTCGCGCTGGTGGGATGGATCACGGCAGACATGGACGGGTCTCCGCTTGACCCGCCTGACCGCCTGGCCCGGGCCATCTATCAACTGGCGCCGCGCGAGCCGCTGGCCAAAACGCTTCTGCTTCCGGCCTCGATCCTGGCTCTGTTGCTGCTGCCCGCGCTTCCCTTCACACCTTGGGGGCGCGGGATGCTGTTCGCCCTCTCGTTCTGTGTTCTTGCCTTTGTGCAGATGTTGCCGATCCGGAATGCCGGTGCGGCCCATCACCTCGCGCTGCTGCTGCCATTTCCCCAGCTCTTTGTGGCTGCCGGTTTGCTCGGGGCCTGGGAACGAATGCAATCCTGGCTCGCCGGGCGCGGCCGATGGATCGCGCACATCGTCCTGTGGGCGGTGGTGATGGCCCTGCTGGCCATGAACCTGCGTGCGGTTGCCCACCACTACTTTCGCATTCTGGGCTATGGCGGCTCCTCGGGCTGGTCGGAGGCCACCTATTCTCTCCAGCACTCGCTCGAGCAGCGCCGCCCGGACAAAGCCGTCCTGCTCGACTGGGGCATGGCCACCCAGTTGCGCGCTCTGACCGGCGACCGGCTGCCACTCGAGGAGGCTTCTCAGCCCCAGGGGCCTTCCTATAACGCCGGGTATCTGGCGCGCGACTTCTCCAACCCTCGCGTACTCTATGTGCAATACACGGCCGGGGCGCCGCCGGCATTTCCGCAGATTGCGGAGGCGTTCCTGAAACTGGCCGCGGCGCGCGGCTACGGCGCCGGGATTGTGGAAACCGTCAAGGACCGCCGGGGCCGCGCGATCTACGAGCTTCTCTCGCTGCAGCCGCCGCCAGCAGCAAGCAGCCCGCCAGACCCATCGCGGTGAGCACTCCGCCCAGGTAAACCGAGCGCGGCCGGTAAGCGAACTCAACCCGGTGCTCATCGGGGCCGACGACCACGCCCCGCAGCGCGCCGTAAGCGGCGTAGAGCGGCGAGGGCACGCCGTCCACCTGCGCGCGCCATCCGGGGAACAGCGGATCGCTCAGGATCAGCATTCGCCGGCACGGGGTCCGCACCTGCACCGTGACGCGATGCAGCTCGCGAGCCAGGAATTCGATCGACCCCTCGCCTTCGCAGGCTTCCAGGACCGGCGCTCCGGCCTTCGTCCCCACCAGGAAGGTTTCCCGGCGTGGATCAAACTCCGGTGACTGCATCAGCCGAATTGCCGCTGTGCGATCCCCGGCCCCCCTCACGTTGTGCACGAGCCACGCCCGCGGATAGGCGTCCGGATTGCGGAACACCTTCATTCCGTCCGGCGCGACGAACACCTCCACCTGTTCCGGGCGGGTCGGCTGCTTAGCTACCAGATAGACCTGGTTGAGCATGAGTGCGGTCCGCGTCCAGTCCAGGGCGACAAAGTCGAACAGGGCGGCGCTCACTGTCGCCAGGTAGCCGCCGGTGGCTTCCAACCCCTCCCAGTCTCCCAGGTTGTGGGGAATCTCCTTGTCGTCGGCGTGAAAGCGGAATGGCTGCGGCTGGGACCGCAAGAACTGCACGATCTCACGATGCTGGGCCAGGCGGTCCAGGTTGTTGGGATTTGCCGGGTTGGCACGCCGCAGCAGTAGGTAGCGGGTCCCGGCGCTCAGCTCCACCAGCAACAGCAGCAAGATTCCCGCCTTAGCCCCGCGCAGGGGAAGCCAGTTCCGGCCGGCAGCGTAGAGGATGCCGGCCAGCAGCACAGCCACGATTGCGGAAAAGACTTGCCACTGTCCCCGGGATCCGGCCCCTGCGCCGATCAGAGCGAGCGCCGCAGCGGCAACTGCCAATCCTTTCCTCAGCCACGGCGCCGGCGTTGCCAACGAATCCGCCCCGTACGCAGCGATCACCGCCAGGCCGAAATGAAACAGCAGTACAGCGTGGCCGGGGCTCTGGGCTTTGTCCAAAAACGGGACCACCGCGTACAAAACACCCTGGAACACCGAGTAGGATCCCAACGCGTAGGCAAGGCCGCCCAGGGCCACGCACGCGTGTAGCCGCATGGCGCGGCGCTCCCAGCAAGCGGCCACCCCAAGTAAAGCGAGGCTCGCCGAAACCAGACCGATAAACGCGCTCTGCGTGCGAGTATCCACGGGGGTGATCACGCCGAGCAAGGCGAGCGGGGTCACGTCTTGCCCTTGCTGTGCGGTGTAGGGCACCGTCCGGTGCAGGCGAATCGGCTCGGGGAGATTGACCCAGCGGTAGGCGCGCGACCCCAATTCCCAGGCGGGGAGCACCGCCAGTCCTCCTACCAGCACCGCAAAGGCGGCCACAACTGCGAACAGGCCGATCCGCCGGGTGCGGTTCTTTGCGGTTGCGAGCTGGTAGAGGAACCACAACCGCGAACAGGCCGATCCGCCGGGTGCGGTTCTTTGCGGTTGCGAGCTGGTAGACGAATACGCCGGTCAGGGCGGCGACGAGGAACAACGGCGCCTTGTGGTGACCGGCGAGCACAGCCGCTCCGATCGCCGCACCGCAGCCGGCCGCGTTCGCGACGGCCGAGAGCCGCGCGTCGGCCCGCATGGCCCGGCGGTAGAACAGAAAAACCAGCGGCGTCCACACCGCCCCGTTCATCATCTGCGGCCAGGCGGTCCAGCCGACGAAACCGCCGAACGAGAATAGGGAGCCCGCCAGGATCGACGCCCAGCGCCCACGTCCCAGGTCCCGGCACCAGAAATACATAAAGACGGCCGCCAGCCAGTGCATCCCCACGAAGTGCCAGTGCACCCAGTTCAGGTTGATGCGCCCGTCCCGGAGCGGGGCCAGAAACAGCGGCCAGTTGAGCGGAAAGGCTGCGCCCGGCTGCAACTGGCCCACCAGCGGCTGGCCACACCATTGGTAGGGATCCCACAGCGGGACGACGCCGCTGTGCCAAGCCCGCGCCTGAAACTGGTACCAGGGCAAAACCATGTAAGCCAGGTCCGGAGCATCGAGGAAGGTGTAATGGCCGCTCAGGGTAAGTTTCCAGTAGAACGCCACGGCTAGCGCTGCGAGCAGGATCAGGCTTCTCACAGCAGTTTCCTGTAGACGTCGAGCGTTTCGGCAGCGGCGCGGGTCCAGCGGAAGCCGGCCGCGCGAGCCAGCCCTTTGGAGATCAGCTCGCCCCGCAGCGCCGAATCCTCCACCGCTCGGAGGAGCGCGGCGGCGATGGCCGCGGTATCGACCGGGTCGACAAGCAGCGCTGCATCTCCGGCCACTTCCGCCATAGCAGCGCGATTGGATGTTACCACTGGCAGGCCGGCCGACATAGCCTCCAGCACGGGAAACCCGAAGCCTTCATCGAGTGAAGGGAAGGCCAGCGCCGTGGCGGTCCGATACAGGCGCTCGACGACCGCCTGCGGCACGTAACCGAGAAGGTGAATGCGCCGCCGGGCGGGCGACGCCTCGATGAGGGCGCGGATCTCGGCTGCTCCGTAACCGTCCGAGCCGGCAAGCACCAGGTGCAGTTGCGAGTCCAGACTCTCGAGCGCCTCCACCAGCCGGCCGATGTTCTTTCGCGCCTGCACCGCCCCGACGTGCAACAGGAACGGCGGCTCGATTCCATACCGGCGGCGGAACGCGGCCAGGTCTTCGTCCGGGAACTCAGGAATCGGATCGACGCCATGGTGAATCACACTAATCCGCGAGCATTCGACGCGCAGCAGCGACTCCACCCGCGCCGCCGTGTGGCGGGAGACCGTCACGATGTGATCCGAGCGCACCGCCGCGTCGCGCGCCAGGTCGGTGAACCGCCGGCGGAACTCGACGGTCGAATACTCTCCGGTGATGACAAACAGGTCATGGAAGGTCGCCACCGCGCGCCGGAAGCGGTATCGCGGCAGGCGCTGGTTGAGGCCGTGAAACAATTCCACCCGCCGGGGCAGCAGGATGTTGAGCGGCTCCTCGAGCATGCGCCGCACCACGTTGGTCCCCGGCCTCGGCTGAAGCATCGCCCGGAAGAAACGGTTGGCGCGGTAGCACAGAACAAAGCGCGATTCTGGCGCTGAAGCGGCCAGCTCCTCGATCAGCCGCCGGCAGTAGATCCCGACCCCGGAGAGCGCTTGTCCCACGCTGTAGGAGGCGTCGAGCGCCGCCGTCACTGCGCCGCCTCCAGGACTTTTTCCAGGATTGTCTCCGGATCCGCAGGCGCCCGCGGGTCGACCACGATCATGCGCACCTCCGCCGGCCCCGAGGGCCTCCAGCGCTGGGCCATCCGCGGCGAGCGGAACCCGGCGAAGATATCGATCGTTTTCACCCCCAGCGCGGCGGCGATGTGCTGGCAAGCCGAATCGTATCCAATGTAGAGGTCGCTTTCCCCGATCAGCGCACCAAACCCGGCCAGGCTTCCCCGCCACGCAGCGGCGTGGGCGCCCGGGGGCGGCAACGATCCCGTTTCTTCCATCTCCGCCACCTGCCATCCCTGAGCGCGCAGATCCGCCAGCAGCCGGTCCGCGCGCCCGATCTCCGCCTCACCCTCGCCCTTGTCCAGAAAAATCCGCCACCCTGACGCCAGCAGCCGGTCGAGCAGGCGCGCCTCGAACCATCCTTCGATGCGCTTCGCCGCATTCTCCCCGACCCCGAGGTTGATCGCCACCCACCTCGACTGCGGTGCCGAAGCCCGAGCCGCCCGCGCGAACCGCTTCGCCTCGGCCGGCAGGCTCACCCACGGACGAAGCGGCTCCGGATCCGGCCCAAACACTTCCTCGAGCCACGCCCCGGTCAGATCGGCGAGCGTATCCAGAGGGAGCTTCGAAAACGAGCGGCTTTCAAAGAAATGATAAACCGCCTCGTCGTCGGTTACCGGCAGCATTCCCAGTTGCGTCAATCGCGAGTCCGGATCGATCACCAGGCACGGGCCGTCGAGTTCCTGCCGAACTTGATCGGCCACCACGGGCCACGCCGCCAAACGGTCCAGCAGGCCGCCGCTGCGCGGGTACTGCACCGGCCGCATCTCGACCCGGCTCTCGCCGGCAAACAGCAGCCCGGCTTTCTCGCTGCCCAGCAGCACCAGCCGAGCTTCGGGGAAGGTGCGCATCAGTTTCTGCAGGACCACGCTGGTGACCGCCACGTCCGCTCCCAGCGTCACGCGTGACAGCACCACGACCTTGTTCACGGCGCCGGCAGCCCGCCGGGGGCGCCGCAGCGCCACCGCCCGGCGGATCAGGTCTTGCTCGCTCGCCAGGCCACACTGGCGCAGGCGCTCATCCAGCCAGCAGGCCTCCGGCCGGCCCCGGCAGCAATCGAGCACCCGCGCGAAGAACCGGATGTAGAGATCGCACCACCGCGGCTCGAACGCGTCGGCCAGGCTTTCCACCACCTGGCGGAAGATCCCGTCCACTCCAAAGCTCGCCAGCTCGCGGTTGTCCAGCGTTGCCAGTTCGCACAGCAGCGGCGCGCCCTCGTCCAGTTCTCCGGCCAGGCACGACTCGGCCGCTTGTTCCGCCAGCCGCGCGGCAATCCGCGGCGTCAGCGCCTTTCTCTCGCGAAGTTGGTGGAATTCCGCCCAGACCGCGGCCGCGTCGCTCGAACCCACCTTCACACGTTACACAAGCCGTGAACCCCAAGGCAACAGGCGGCGCCGGAGCATCAATCTTGAGATTCCAATTTGGAATCTCAAGAGGGCGATCACGACTGCTCGCCGGCCGTGAAGCCGATCGTCCGGTGAGGCGGAGGCGGCGGCGTCATGAGCGTGCGAATGGCGTCGAATACCTTTTTGAACCGGCCCTCGTACTTTCTCTCGAGTGCGTCAAGTCGCTGCGCCAGGTCTCTGTTACCTACCATCAATTCTCTCAGTCTCACGAAGGCCCGCATGATGGCCACGTTGACCTGCACGGCGTGCGGGGTTCGCAGGACGCTGGAGAGCATGGCTACGCCTTGCTCGGTGAAGGCGAAGGGCATGTAGCGGCGACCGCCCCAGCCCTCCTGTCTTGGTATTCCAATCTGGAATCTCAAGTCTTCGGCCTCCGCATCCGTCAACTGGAACATGAAATCCGGTGGAAAACGGTCGCGGTTCCGCTTCATAGCCTTGTTGAGATTGAACGTGGTCACCCCGTAGAGCGGAGCCAGGTCGCTGTCCAGCATGACCCTGTGGCCGCGAACGGATACGATCCGCTTCTCGATCACCGCGATGGGCACATCGAGGCGACGCCCCCGTCGTTCAACGGGCTGCGGCACGCGCTTTTTCTTTTTGCTCATACTCCCTCAACTTTCGGTATAGTGTAGTCTTTCCAATACCCAGTAGCTGCGCCGCTTTGCGGCGGTCGCCACGAGCTATCTTCATCACGTGCTCGATGGCCAGTCTTTCCACCTCTTCGAGCGACGCCACCTCGAAAGGACGCGCCACTTGCCGGGCGACCGTCCCTTGCGACGCCTCCACCGCGTTGCGTACCTGCGTGGGCAGATCTGCGACTTGCAGCTCGTCGCCGGAGCACAGTGCGATCATGCGGCGGATCGCGTTCTGGAGCTCCCGCACGTTGCCCGGCCAGTCGTAGCCTGCCAGACAGTTGAGGAGCCAGGCGCCGGCGGTCATCGGGCGGGGAGCATAGAGCGCCAGGAAGTGGGTCACCAGCAACGGGATATCCCCCCGGCGCTCGCGCAGCGGCGGCAGCCGCACACTGACCACATTCAGCCGGTAGAACAAGTCGGCGCGGAACCGGCCCAGCTCGACCTGCTGGGCCAAGTCGCGGTTGGTGGCGGCGATGAGCCGAACCTCCACCGCGATCGGGTGGTTCGCGCCCACCCGCCGCACCTCCTTTTCCTCCACAGCTCGCAGCAGCTTGGCCTGCATCTCCAGCGCAAACTCGCTGATTTCGTCCAGAAACAGCGTTCCACCGTGGGCCTGCTCGAGGAGGCCTCGCCGCGGCCCGGCCGCCCCGGTAAAGCTCCCCCGCGCGTGACCGAACAGCTCGCTCTCGATCAAGGTGGGAGACAGGGCGGCGGCGTTGACCGCCACGAACGGGCCTTGCGCCGCCGGCGAGGTGACGTGCAGAGCGCGAGCTACCAGCTCCTTGCCGGTGCCGCTCTCGCCCAGCAGCAGTATCGGGCAGCGGTCATTCCTTAATTTGCGGATAATTCGCAGGACGCGCTGGATTTCCGGCGAGTCACCGACCAGGCCGAAAGGAGCGTGCGCGCCCTCGACAGAAGGGCCTTGCGCCAACAGGTGTATTATAACCGATCGTCGACCCGCACAACAAAGGGAGTGGCGTCGCCGTTTCGCAACCGCGCCGCCAGTTCCTCCGCCCCCACCTGATCGCGCTCGTGCCCCACCAGCACGCGATAAAACAAGCCCCGCGGGGAATCATACTCCCGCAGAATGGCCGAGCCGTGTTCGCGGGCGAGACTCGCCCGCA